>JACQFK010000352.1 GCA_016200125.1 Planctomycetota bacterium | reverse complement strand
GTTCCCTCCGTCTTCATCCAGCCGGACCTCACGCACTCCACGACCTACTACTGGCGGGTCTACGGCAGCAACGGGAGCGGCGCGATCTGGCTCGCCGGCGGATCGCCCTTCCAGTTCACTACCATCAGCCCCGTCTTCGGAACCCCGGCCCAGTTCTTCCTCCAGGCGCCCCTGGGAGTCACCGTGAACCGGATCCCGGGCCCGACCTTCCTCTGGACCTATTCCACGGGTGCCGTCGCGTACCGGCTCCAGATCGACACGTCCAGCAGCTTCCCGGCCCCCGTGGTGGATCTGCAGAACCTGCATTTGAACCAGGCGACCTCCCCCGTCACCCTCGCCGCCAGCACGACCTTCTACTGGCGGGTGACGGCGCAGAACAGCTGGGGGCAGACGGTCTCGACGCCGCTGTACGGAAGTTTCACGACCGGCCCCTGAGCGATCAGTCCCGCTTCCTCGATCCGGTCGGGACGTCGGGCCGCGCGACATAGGCCTTCCTCAGAAACAGCAGCGCGAGGCAGCTGTCGGCCGCGCCGCCGTAGGGCCCGCTCCAGGCGCCGTCGGGCCCCTGCGAGCGGAGCAGGATCGTCGCCCCCTCGGCGTACCAGTCGTGAAGGCCGAGCTTCTCGACGCCCGCGATCATGCAGAGCCGCTCGAGGCTCCAGAGCAGATATCCGTCGGGAGAGTCCAGCGCGGCCCCGAGACCGCTCATCGCAGTCCGAACAGGGGTTGCGTCGGCGGCGGCCGCCGGGGCGAGCGTTTCGTCCAGCGAGAGTTTGCAGAGAAGCCAGGAGCAGGCGCCGGCCGCGGTCATGCGCGGGTAGGAGGGCGCCTCGGTCCCCTGGTAGGTCCAGCCGCCGTCGGGAAGCTGGGTCTTCTCGAGCAGCGCCAGCGCCCGCTCCCAGGTTGCGCGCGGGATCTTCGCCCCCGCGTTGGCGGCGGCCCGGAGCCCCAGGATCGCGAACTGCGTGTTCTACAGGTCGTAGCCCCAGCCGCCCAGGGTCTGGTCGGGATAGACCCGCGCGACATAGGACCAGCCGCCGCTCCTGAGCTGGGAGTCCGCGAGGACTTCGGCCATGCGCCTCGCCCGCCGCGCGACCCGCTCGGGCTTGTCGACGCCCTTCTCCAGCGCGGTCGCGAAGGCCATCGCGGCCAGCGACGCCGCGTAGACGTTGTCCGGATCGCGCTCGAGGAGCGCGTCGAGGAAGCGCGCGGCCGCCGGTTCGTCGCACTTCAGTAGCGCGTAGGCGGTCAGGGCATGGACGCCGGGGCTGAGCTTGACGAAGGTCTTCTTCCCCAGCGCCGCGGCGCCCCGGCGGATCGCGGCGTCGGCCTGCTTGTCGAGCAGCGGACGGAAGCTCGCCTGCATCCAGGCCGGGACGTTCTCAGGGGTCACGCCCTCGCCGCAGAGACGCTCGATCCAGGCTTCGATCCAGGCCGTCATCGGCTGCGGCGGGTTCCTCCCGTCGTCGAGCTTCTTCGCCCCGCGCCAGGCGGCGGCGACGGCGGGCGCGACCAGCGGGTCGCGGAGCGAGAGGTCCAGCACGCCGACGATTTCCGATCTGAACTTCCGGTCGCGGATCGGCAGGAGCGGCAGCAGCACCCAGGGGGAGCGCCGGCCGACGCCGCGGATCAGGAGCGAGCGGAAGGTCCGGTCGGTCTTCTCCTGCTCGAGCGAGCGGAGGAGCGCCGGCGCGAAGGCTTCCGGGACGTTGAGGCCCGGGAAATTGACCATCGCGGCGATCGCGAGGGCGGCCCGCTCGGGGTCGCCGTCGCCGATCGCGAAGTGGGCGGGGTTGCCGGGGCCGCCCCAGAGGCCGGACACGAGGGCGAAGAGCTGGTCGAGCGAGTTTGTCCGCCGCATCCCGTGGCCCATCGCGGAGGAGACGCTCTTCCGGAGTTCGGGATCCTCGAGCCGGCCCAGCGCGCGGCAGGCGGCGATCCGGAGCGCGATGTCCTTGCCGTCGAGCAGCCGGAGCAGGTCCTGGACGTTATCCTTCGCCGGAACGATGAAGTCGCAGCCGACCCCCCGCAAGTTCCGGTCGGCGAGCCGGAACAGCGCCGCCCCGTCGCCCTTCCACGCGAGCACCCTCACGATCAGGGGGGAGGCGCGCTTCGAGGGGGTCGGGTCCAACTTGTCCGCCAGCCGCGCGGCCTCCGTCGCGGCTTCGGCGCGGACGGCGGGATCCAGGTCGCCCGCGCGATCGGCGACGGACTGAGCCTGCGCGTCGAGGTCCTGGACGGGCAGCAGGACGAGCGCCCATAGCAGCAGCATCAACGTCTTATTGTACGGCGCTCAGGGCGCTTTGCTCAGGTCGCAGCAGTCCTGCGCCTCGAAGGTGAGGAGATCGCGCTCGATGCGCTCCATGTCCCAGGGCCCGGGCGGATGGATCGCGATCACGTGTCCCCAGCGGCTGATGAGGTAGGTGCCCGGCGCGAGGTCGGGCGGCGGCAGGGCGGGGACGACGGTCTCGGCCTGGAGCCAGGTCCATTGCTGCGACTCCGCCGCGCGGCGCTCCCGCCAGGCCGCGAGCTCCGGGGCTCCCGCCCTGGGGTCCCAGAGGAGCACGACGTGGGAGCGGCGGCGGAGGTCGCGCAGATCGCGCGCCTTCCCGAAAAGGTCGGTCACCGCCCGGTCGCCCGTTTTTTCCCCGACGTTGAACATCGCGGCCATTATAGCGCGATCGTGTCCCGGAGGAACTTCATGCTGCGGAGCTCGCGCTCGAGGTGGAAGCGCACGCAGGTGTCGAGGATCTGGCGGATCTCCATGATAAGGGGCCGCTTCATCGCCTCTTTCGGCATGTCGCCCTCCGAGAAGCGCGCGATCGACTCCAGCGAGGCGCGGCGGACGGGGAACCAGCGCTCCTCTCGCGGGCGGCATTCGGGATCGATCGCGCCGCCGTCGCGGACCGAGAAGTAGAGGTCGGGCCGCGACACCGTCTTGCGGCAGACGCCGCACTCGCGCAGCCGCGGCAGGTAGCCGAGCGCGCGGAGCGCCCGCGCCTCGAAGGAGAACACCGCGTCGGCGGGCGCCAGTCCGGCCTCCAGCCGCTCCAGGGCGTGGACGAGCTCCTCGTAGAGGCCCTCGATGGGCTGCCCCTCGGGGGCGAACTCGTCGGTGAACTCGGCCGCGTAGCAGGCGGCGACGTAGCGCGGGTAGTCCTCCCGCAGCTTCGTGAAAGAGCGGACCCGCTCGGCCTTGGTCAGGATGTCGAGCGTGCCGGGCCGCTTCTCGATGCGGATCAGGTCGTAGAGCGACAGCAGCTCGAAGGGCGCGAGGAAGGCGCTCTTCTTGCGCTTGGAACCCTTGGCGATGCAGTTGATCTTCCCGGCCGCGGGGGTGAAGAAGCGCAGGACCTGGCTCGTCTCGCTGAAGTCGACTTTGTGAAGGCAGATCGCGGGGGTCCGTTGAAACTGCATCCGCTACGCGAGTTCCTTCACGAATTTCTCAAGCCGGTCCAGGCCCTTCTCGATCTTCTCCATCGAGGTGGCGTAGGAGAGCCGGATGTAGTCGTCGGCGCCGAAGCCGGAACCCGGGACCGCGGCGATGTGCGCCCGCTCGAGGAGCGTCTCGGCCATCGCGACCGAGCCGCTGATCGCCTTGCCCTGGTGCTTCTTCCCGTAGAGCGCTGAGACGCGGGGAAAGACGTAGAACGCGCCTTGCGGCTCGCCGCAGGCGACGCCCGGGATCTTCCTCAGGCGGCCGACGATGTAGTCGCGCCGCTTGGCGTACTCGACGCGCATCTTCTCCACGCAGCCCTGGTCGCCCTCGAGCGCCGCGATCGTCGCGTACTGGGCGATCGAGGTCGCGTTGGAGGTCGACTGGCTCTGCATCCGGCCCACCGCGGTCATGATCTCCTTGGGCCCGGCCGCGTAGCCGATGCGCCAGCCGGTCATCGCGTAGGCCTTCGAGGCGCCGTTCACGACGACGACCTTCTCGCGGAGCTTGGGCGAGACGGTCGCGATCGAGGCGAAGGGCACGCCGAAGACGAGCTTCTCGTAGATCTCGTCGGAGATGACGAGGAGGTCCTTCTCGATGCAGACGTCGGCGACGGCCTTGAGCTCCGCCTCGCTGTAGACCATGCCCGTCGGGTTCGAGGGGCTGCAGAGGATCAGGCACTTCGTCCGCTCAGTGATCGCCTTGCGGAGCTGGTCGGGGCGCATCTTGAGCCCGTCCTTCTCCTCGGTGTTCACGATGACGGGCGCGGCACCGGCGCACTTCACCATGGCCGGATAGCTCACCCAGTAGGGGGCGGGGATGATGGCCTCGTCGCCCTCCTCGAGGATCGCCTGCATCACGTTGTAGAGCGAATGCTTGGCGCCGCAGGAGACGACGATCTGCGCGGGATCGTAGGTGAGGCCGTTGTCGCGCAGGAACTTCGCCGCGATCGCCTTCCGCAGCGCGGGGAGGCCGCTCGCGGGGGTGTACTTGGTCTGGCCCTTCGCCAGCGCGTCGGTCGCCGCCTTCTTGATGTGCTCCGGCGTGTCGAAGTCCGGTTCGCCGGCGGAGAAGGAGATCACGTCGATGCCCTGCTCCCGCATCTGGTTGGCCTTGGCGGTGATCGCGAGCGTGACCGATTCCTCGGCCTCCGACGCGCGGCGGGAGAGGATCTTTTTCTGCGTTTCGGTAGTCATGATTGGCCAGTTTAGGACCGCGGGTACGGGTTTGCAAGCCTCTCGGGTTCCGGTAGAATCCCGGGGTGAAGCGCCGCAGGTGGGTGGGGGTGGCCGGGGGGCTCCTCGCGCTCGCGGCGGCCGGCGCCGTCCTGCTCCGCCCCCGCCCGCCCGAGGCCTTCCCCCTGGCGGAGCTCGTCCCCGCCGACGCCCTGTTCTATGCCGGGTTCCGCGACTTCCGCGAGATCGAGGCGCTGCGGACGCCCTGGTCGGACGAGGTCCGCCGCCGGCTGGATCCCGCCCGCCCCCACCTGGCGGGGCCGATCGCGTTCTATCTCGACCGCTCGCATCAGTGGGTCGCGCTCGCGCGGCTCACGCGGGTCTCCGCGCTGATCGCGGGCGCCGAGGTGCTGAACGGCGCGGCCGTGGCGGCCGAGACGCCCGAGGCCCTGGCCCGGCACAAGGCGCGGGAGGGATCGCTCGCCGATCTTCCCGAGTTCGCGGCCCTCGGCTCGCGGATCTTCCTGAATCTCGAACGGCTCAAGCCGCGCGGGCGCCTGCGGGATTTCTCGGCGGTCGGCTTCGAGCTCCGGTCGACCGCGCCGATCACCTTGCGGGGCCGGGCCCTCTACAAGGGCGGCCTCTTCCGCACCTACCTCGAGCAGTACGTCCAGGCGCCCCGGCAGGGCGAGCCCTGGGGGACGGGGCCGCTCAAGGCCTCCCTGACGGAGCATTTCCCCCGCGTCTGGGACGAAGTGATCCACGATCTGCTCAATCCCATCGACTGCGACAAGGCCGAGCGGGAGGCGCAGGTGCTGAGCCGCGAAGTGCTCGACGGCAAGCCCCTCCGCGACCTGCTGGCCCGGCTGGGCCCGACCTGGGGGTTCCGCATCGTTCCCACCCTGACCTCGCGGCCCGCGCTGGTCGTCTGGATCGACCTTCCGGACGAGACGACCCGCGACCAGGCGCGCAAAGCGGTCCATCGCGCGATCCAGGACGGGATCCGGGTCCGCCGCGACCGCGGCCTGGCGCCGGCCTTCGAGGTGGCGGACGAAGGCGAGATCACCCGGGTGAAGCTCTCCAGCGCCGCAGGGCTCCGGCTGGGCGAGGCCTTCAGCCCCGCCTTCATGTTCACGAAGAACCGCTTCATCTTCTCGACCTGCGTCTCGACGCTCTCCGCCCCGGCCGTCGCCGACGGAGAATCGCACGGCGTGATCGTCCTGGAGCCGCCGCCTTTCTTCGACCTGCTCCGCTCGCTCGCCCCGATGTTCGCCGACGACGCCTTCCGGACGGAGGCGGACCTGAGGGCGACGGCGCTCATGCTGCGGACCTTCACGCCGGGGACGATGACGATGCTCAAGAGGCAGTTCCCCGAGCCGGCCGACCTCGCCAAGTACCAGGAGGCGCAGAGGTCGCAGTTCGAGTCGAAGGCGCTCGAAGAGCTCTCCCGGACGCCGGCCTACCAGGAGGAGCTGGCGCGGGTGACGGGCTCGATCGACGCCTGGGCAAAGCGGCTCGACTGGCTGTCCGTCGTCAGCTGGTCCGGTCGCTTCACCAGCGAAGGACTGACCTTCGAAGTCCGGGCCGTTTCGCGACAATAATCCTTGCTCCCCGGAGGCCGAACGATAAGAATATCCCTCCCTCACCAGGCGTCACGTGGGCGGGTGGTGGAATTGGCAGACACGTACGTTTGAGGGGCGTATGCCGAAAGGCGTGCGAGTTCGAGTCTCGCCCCGCCCACCACTTCGGCTCTTCGGGCTCTTCACCCGCAAGGGGGGCAAGGCACCGTACTTTTTTTCCGATTTCCGCCCCGACGCGCCCTGCCCCAGTGTTTCCATAGGTGGAGTTGATTCCATAGGCGGAAATGATGGCCAGAACCCTCCGGCTGGACGCGGCCCTCGCGGCGGCCGACGAGCGGACGGGCTCGCCGGGGGCCCTGCGGACGCTGGCGATCCTCGAGACGCTGAGCGCGGCGGGCGAGGCCGGGCTCACGGCGGCGGAGCTCGCCCGGCGGCTCGACCTCCCGGCGAACTCCACGCTGCGCATCCTCGAGGTCCTTGAAGAACGGCGCTACGTCGAGCGCGGCGGGGAGGACCGGCGCTTCCGGCTCACCGGGCGCCTCCTCGACCTGGCCCGGCCGCGGCTCGGCGACCGCAGCCTCGCGGGACTGGCCTTCGACGCGCTCTGCGGGCTCCGGGACGCCACCGGCGAGACCGCCCAGCTCGCCGTCCGCTCCCAGAACAAGTGCGTCATCATCGAGCAGGTCGCGTCCCGCCAGCCGGTGAAGGTGCTGGGCGAGATCGGCCTCCGCGTCCCCCTCTACTCCTGCGCCCCGGGCAAGGCGATGCTCGCCGCTCTTCCGCCGCCGGAGCTCGCCGCTTTCTTCAAGCAGGTCCGGCTCAAGCAGTTCACCCCGTCGACCCTCGCGACCCGCGGCAAGCTCGAAGGGGCCTTCGAGGAGACGCGGCGGAGCGGCTACGCCGTCGACCGCGCCGAGGGCCTGGAGGGGATCCACTGCGTCGGCGCGGCGGTGCTCGACCGGCGCGGCGCCCCCCTGGCCGGCGTCACCGTCATCGGTCCGGCCTTCCGGCTGCGGGAATCCCTCTTCAAGGAGGCCGGCCGCCGCTGCATCGCCGCCGCCGCCGAGATCGCGCGGAGGATCGACGGATGAGGACGCTCGGCGCGCTCCTCCTGGCCGCGACGCTGGTCGGCCCCGCGCAGGCCGTTCCCGACGATCTCGAGTTCTTCGAGTCGCGCATCCGCCCGGTCCTCGCGCAGGAATGCTACGCCTGCCATGCCGGGGCGACGAAGAAGAAGGGCTGCCTCGCGCTCGACGACCGCGCCGGGCTCCTCAAGGGCGGCGATTCCGGACCCGCGATCGTCCCCGGCAAGCCCGCCGAAAGCCTCCTCCTCCGCGCGGTCCGCCACGAGGAGTCCGGACTCAAGATGCCCCGCAACGGCGCGAAGCTCGACGCGGGCACGATCCGCGATCTCGAGACCTGGATCGCCCGCGGCGCCTTCGACCCCCGGGAGAAGCCCGCCACCCGGGAGGACATCGCCCGCGAGACCTCCTTCGCCGCCGTGATCCGAAGGCGCAAGACCTGGTGGAGCTTCCAGCCGGTCGCCGCGCCGCCCCTGCCTCCCGTCCGCGATGCCGCATGGTCGGAGCATCCGGTCGACCGCTTCGTCCTCGCCCGGCTCGAGGCGCAGGGGCTGCGGCCCTCGCCGGATGCCGAGCCGCGCCTCCTCGCCCGGCGGCTCTCCGAAGTTCTGATCGGCCTTCCGCCCTCCCCCGAGGAGGTCGACGCCTTCGCCGCGGACCACGCCAGGGACCCGCGCGCGGCCGTCGAGACGCTCGTCAACCGCCTGCTCGCCTCGCCG
>JACQFK010000351.1 GCA_016200125.1 Planctomycetota bacterium | reverse complement strand
CCACGATGACGCTGAGCAGCCCGGTGCCGAATAGTCGCCGGGGGGATCCTCTCCAGTTCCGAAAGAGATGAGTGGATAGGGCCAGCGATGCCGCCGTCGGGGCGCCCAGGAGCAGACCGGCTCCGCTCGGATGGTTCACGAAGGACTCCAGGCTTCGGATATCGATCGGAGAGACGGAAGGGTAGAACGCCAGCGATGCCATCGGGAGGAACAGGGCTGCGAGGACAGCCGCCAAAGTCGTCCGAATCACGGCCTTTCGGAAAATGATGACGGCAAGTCCGGTCGCCAGCCCGATCAGTAGGCCGACTTCGGATGAGCCTTCGATTCGCTCCCAGTGGAAGGAGTCGCCCCGGGGATTGCCCTGGAGGCAGAGGATCGAGCCCTGCAGCGCTCCTCCGGTGAGACCCGCGACCTTCAGGGCCAGAAGAAGGCTGACCCGGGTCCGACTCGCGGTCCACGGGCTGTCGACTCCCAGGGCCCCGATCAGATTCCGCCCCGGGGCCGGCGTTTCCGCGCATGCGTCGATCAAGGAGGGAAGCGCAACCCGCGCGCCCCCGGTGCGGGGCGTACGGTGATGTCGCCCTCTTTCGAGCCGGAAACCAGCCATCGGCCGTCCGGAGAATACGCCCAGAGCGGCCGCCACGAATCGCTGGGATACGTCACGAGAGTTTTCCCCGTGGAGACGTCAAGGACTCGAATCCAACTGCCGCCTCCGACGAGCAGCTGATGCCCGCTCGGCGAGAAAGCAACGGGGAGTCCGCCGTCGGTCTTGAAGGTCAGTGTCGTCCTTCGTCTCAAATCCATGAGCTCGATGTTCGGGTAGGTCGAGACACAGGCAAGCAGAGTTCCGTCTGAGGAAATAGCCGGGGTACTGGGGAATCTCGATTCGCGGCCCCCTGGATCCGCCGGCGGGCGAGATCGCCAGAGTCCGGACAGGCGCCCCGAAGGTGTCGATCTCGAGCACCTGACGAAAGGAGGGGAGGTGCCAGAGGGTTATTCTTCCGTCCTCCGTCGACGCCGCCGCGAATCCCGGACTGAGCGTCATGGTTGTGGTGCGGAAGGGTCCCCGGGAGAACCGGTACTTCCTGACCAATCGGGAATCGGCCCCCGCGTCGATCCGCCAGAGCCGGAAGGTCTCCCCTTCATGGGCCGTGACGAAGTACTCGGGATCATAGGTGAACGCGAGGTGTTTCATCTCCGACGGCGAGGTGAGCGGCATCTCCCGGGACGCCCAGGCCAGGCTCGACAGCAGCAGCACATTGATCGCGGCAAGCCCGGCCGGAATCACTTTTGAGAAGGATCTCAAGCCGCGAACGGCCAGGGGAAGCAGGAGGCAGAGGAGGAACGCGGTGAAGGTGATCAGGATGCTGCCGACCCAGGAGGGCGCGTCGGGTGCCGGAGGCGACAGGCAGCCTCGATTCGGACTCCAGCCCACCCGGCCCCAGGCGTCCCAGAAGAAGGCATGGGCGCGGATCGACAACAGCGTTCCTCCCATCAGCAGGAGCACCAGAAGTTTCAACTTCCCCTCGCATCGTCTCGCGAGATGCCCGATGAACGAGAGCATCGCCGCCCCGGCGCCTCCAAGGTACAGCCCCCACCCTTCCGGCTTCGCGATGAGGAGTTGGGAGGCATCCCGATCCGCGGCGCCCCAGAGGTAGAACCTCCCATTCCCCGAGTAGAGGGTGAGGGCCAAGGCTACTCCGACGATACCGAGCAAAGCCGCAAGAGTGACCCGGACCAGGAGATTCCGCGAGCGGCTCAGCGCGATCCCGGTCGCAAGACCGATGGCCAATCCGATCCACGCGAAATGCTCGATCGCAGGAGGGATCCACGCTTCATCGGCCTTTTCCATTGAGTGCAGCGATCGCAAGCGGCGTGCCAGCTGGGAAGCCTCAATGGGTGCGCGGCGTGCGTCTCATGTGATGAGGCGTGGGGCGGTCGCGCCGGAATGCCACATGGGGATCAGGACCAGGCCGTGCTCTGCCTAGTGGCGCGCGCTCTCGTGGGCCGACGGCGCCCGCAGGACTTCCTGGGCCTTCAGACGCACCTCGGTCGCGACCGCCGCGGCCTTCGGGTCCTGCACCATGATCAGGCCGGCCTTCTGGCGCACGTTCTTCACCACCCAGCGGCAGTGGGCCACGAGCTCGTCCTGCGTGCCGCCCACCGAGACCAGCGCGTCCGTCCAGGCCTTGCACTTCTCCAGCGCGTCGGGGCCGTCGTTGGCGAGCAGCTCCTTGCGGAACTGCGCGAAGAGCTTCGCGTGGTCCTCCGGCATCTTGATCTTGTCGAGCTTCGACGCGATCGAGGCGTCGATCTCGCCGAGCAGCTTCTCGATCGGCGCGAGCGTCGGCGCCAGCGCGGGCTGCTCCTTCTTCTTCGCCGCCAGCAGCTCCAGCATCTTGTGGCCGTAGTCGGCGTAGCCGTGGATGCGGCCGCGGATGTGCGCCACGAAGACCTCGCCCTGCTTCAGGATCGACTCCGCGTCGTCCTTGCGCGACTTCTGCTCCTTGGCCTGGTACATGTTGTTCAGCTCCACCTGCACCGAGCAGGTCGCGCGGCCCTTCAGCTGCTGCTTCTGGCCCTCGACGTCCAGGATGTGCTCGCAGGGCCCGACGCCCAGCGTGTTCCGCATGATGTCGACCACCGTGAAGCGCTCGGGCGACGTCTCGGGGAGGCGGTTGATCGGGTAGACGACCAGCGGCCCCTGGTGGCTGATCTCCATGCGCCCCTTGTCGTTGAAGCCCTGGACGAAGCCGTTGCCCTGCGCATCGGCGAAGGCGGGATAAAGCATGCCGCCGATCGCGGCGTCGAACATCTGCCGGTTGGGCCGGACTTTCTGGAGCGGCTCGCCGAACCAGGTGGGCCGCACGAATTCGCCGCCCTCCTTGGTCTGGAGCAGCATGTCCCAGCTGTCGAAGAGGTCGAAGGAGTTGGTGAAGTCGACGCGCCAGTAGGCGGAGAAGGGCATCTTCCAGCCCAGCGGCACGACTCGGCCCCGCTCGCTGCGGGCCAGCGTCTTCGTGAACCAGATCCCCTCGCCTTCGAGGAGCGAGACCCAGACCTTGCCGGTCTTGCCGAACTGGATCTCCGAGCCGGTGAAGGCCCGCTTCTCGCCGTCGCCCGCGAGCGAAAGCTTCACGTCCTGGTCGCGGTTCTCGAACACGGCCATCACGATCGAATCCCCTTTGCCGCCGAGATGGAGCAGGAAGTTCTCGCTCGGCGCCTCGATCGACGCGATCGGGACCTTCGCGGCGTCGACGACGATGTCGTCGGCGAAGAAATCGGGGAAGACGACGAAGCGGCTGGGGGCCTCGACGCGGAGCCGCGAGGCGCCCGCGCCGGGCACGGTCTCGAGCGCCGGGTCGCCCTTCTTGAGCCGGAGCGTCGCGGTGGCGGGGCCTCCCTTGATCTCGACGGCGACCGCGCCCTTGGCGTTCTCGACCACCGTGATCCTGTCGAGCTTCGTGACCGCCTCGCCGTTCGCGCTCTGGAGCAGGACGTGCGTGCGGGACGAGGCGCCGTAGAGATCGGTGCCGCCGTTTCGACGGACGACGGCGCTGAGCCGGCCGTTCATGAGCACCGCGTCGCCCTTGATGGGCCCGGTCTCCGCCGTGACTTTCGTCCAGCCCGTCTTCGCCTCGAGCGCCGCGGGGGCGAGCGCCTCGGCGGAAGGCTTCCCCGTGTCCCAGATCTCGAGCCCGGGGCGGGCGGGGGGCGTCAGCGCGACCGCGAGGACGACGACGGCGATCCGGTGCAGCATGGAGGGTCTCCCTTTAGCAATCCCGCGCTATAGAGTGACACGACGGGGCGGTCTTGCGGCAGGAAAATCGATTTTCCGGCGCCGGGAGCGGTGCTATACTCGGCCCCATGGAACCGACCACGAAACCCAAGGGCTACGAGCTTCCCGACCTCCGGGAGAAGGCCGTCAACCACAAAGGCGAGGCGCAAATCTCCGAGAAGCGCCTCTACCTGCAGCTCCAGGTCTACACCGGCTGCAGCGACCCCAAGCCGCTGGCCGACGCGCTCCAGGCCTCAGGCCTGGAATCGGTCCTCTACCTCGACGTGAACGATCCCCGCGGCGTCGCGGTCCTGGCGATGTCGGAGGATCCCGCGCTCTTCGCGGGGCCTTTCCGCGACCTGCAGAACCAGGCGCCCTTCGCGTCGCTGACGCGGCGGCCGGAGCTGACGATGATCGGGCGGACCTACGCGACGGGCCGCGAGCCCAACCTCGAACACATGCTGCTCAAGAAGCCGCGCGCGACGGCGCTCAATCCCGACTGGCCCTGGGCCGTCTGGTATCCGCTGCGGCGCAAGCCCACCTTCGCGGTCCTCGACCCGGCCGACCAGGGCAAGATCCTCTATGAGCACGCGACGATCGGCATGGCCTTCGGCGCCGCCGACGCCGCCCACGACATCCGCGTCTCCTGCTACGGCCTCGACCAGGACGACAACGAGTTCGTCATCGGCCTGATCGGCAAGGACCTCACGCCGCTCTCGCAGTGCGTCCAGGAGATGCGCAAGACCCAGCAGACCGCGAAGTACATCAAGAAGCTGGGCCCCTTCTTCGTCGGCAAGGTCTGCTGGCAGAGCCCGATCAAGGCGTAGTCCGCACGATCGCCTTCGAGTCGGCTCCAAAGTCGAACAGCTCTCCGACCGGCTGGAACGCCATCCCGAGCAGGTGGGCGAGACAGCTGCCCACGGCCTCGTCGTGGCGGTGCCCCCAGCAGCGGGGATCGTCCGAGAGATGGCCCGTGTCCTTGTCGACGTTGCGGGCGCGGATCTCCGGCGGGGCGTGCTCGGTCAGGGCCGCGCCCTTGAAGAGGCCCGCCTCACAGGACTGGAGCATGCGGCGCTGCCACTCGCGGGACTCCGGGTGCTCGAGATCGAGGCCGATGAAGGCGCCGTTCAGGAGCGGCAGCGCCATCGCCGCATCGCGCGGGATCCCGAAGGCCGCGAGGCAGGCGTCGCTCGCCCAGTTGCCGAGCTTCTCGCCGCCGGAGACGAAGACATGGCCCCGCCGTTCCATCTCCCAGAACACGGGTTGGAGCGGCCGGGCGGCGACGCAGGGGGCGTCGAGCCAGAGGACGGACGTGAAGCCCCGCTTCAGCGCGTCCTCGATCGCGTAGAGCTTGAACCCGTAGGGCGCGTCCTCGTGCGAGGGGCTCCCCGGCGGCAGCCGGTCGGTCCACGACATCAGCCCGGTCCAGCCCGTCCGGACGAGGCTTTCGCTCAGCCGCTTCTGGAGCGGCACGTAGCGGCCCGTCGCCACGTTGACGATGCAGCGGTCAGCGTCCGAAATCGTTCACAAATCCCGCGAACTTCTCGAGATCCTCGTATTTGTCGTACCAGCTCGTGTACATGATGCCGGTCGTGCCCCTGACGTTCTTCGCGGCGTCGATCCAGTCTTTCGCCCGCTCGGGCTTCTGGTCGTAGTAGCCCGCGATGAGCGTGCGGTGGCCTCTCGAGGAGAACCACTCGAGGCTCTCGCCGCGCTTGTCGTAGAACCAGGTCGCGACGATCACGTCGGGGTCGAGCCCCTCCCAGGTCCTGTCCATCCCGCCGCGCGCGAGGTAGTAGTTGTCGTGGGCGTTGTGGTTCGGATCGAACATGTCGCTCCAGACATAGATCCGGCTCGACGGGCTGAGATCGCGCAGGATGCGGGTGCAGGTCCGGACGTTGTCGGCGTAGATCTCGCCCGAGGTCATGTTCCGCCGCGTGCAGGCGGGATCCCAGTTGCAGACGCGCATCTCGTCGTGCGACATGAAGTAGGCCTTCGCGCGGAAGATCCGGTGGAGCCGCTTCGCCTGGTCGCGGAGCAGTTCGACGGTCCTCGGCTCCGAGGGGCAGATCATCACCTGGCCGCCGTCGGGGAAGCGGAGCATGTGGAAGTACGACACGATCAGGCGCGTCCCCTCCGGCAGCTTCGTCCGGATCGCGGGGGGCTCGTGCCACTCGCTGTAGCCGCCGGGCAGGTCCTCGCGGCCGAGCTTGGGATCCCGGACCGGCTCGTAGTCGTCGCCCTCGTCGAGCAGGGCGCCGTCGCGCTTCACGACGAGCGGCGCGCCGGGGCGGCGCAGGACGTTGACCAGCCCGGTCTCCTCGATCTTCGGATCGGCGAAGGCCGCCTCGCCGGTCTCGCCGTCCCAGCAGCCGAACGAGACCCGGACCTCGGCGCTGCCGAGCGAGTTGAAGACCGCGTCGTGGACCGTCCAGTCCTGCGTCGCCTTCACGCCCTGCAGGTTGAAGTTCAGCATACGGCCGCCGCCGATCACGACGATCCGCGGCGTGCCCTTGAAGTCCTTCGTCCGGATGCGGATCGACACGTGGTACTGGCGGAAGGGCTGGACCTTCAGTTTCTGCCAGACGCGGGCGAGCTTTCCGCGCGGATCCCGGACGATCCACTCCGGCGACACCGCGGCGTCGCGGTGGTCCCACGCGGCGCGGAACGCGACGGGCGGATCCGCCTCGACGCGGGCGACGCCGCCGCGGACGACGAAGACCTGGTCGCGGACCGGGAGCCCCTCGGCGAGGTTCGGGTCCTGGGAGAGGAGATTCTCCGAATGGCCGATCTGGAACATCGCGGGCACGAGGTCGATCTTCCGTTCCGCGGCGGCGGCCTTGATCCGCTCGAGGTAGCCGAAGTAGACGTCGTCCATGAGCGGCAGGCGGCCGAAGTTGGGATCCTCGAGGAGGAACGTGGAGAAGCCGATCTTAGCCGCGCGGTCCATGAGACCGATCAGCTTGTCGACATTCTTCTTCTCGGCGAGGTCGAGGGGGAAGTAGACCCACTTCTCGCGGAGGCTCAGCGCCTCCAGCGCCGGGGGCGGGGGAGGGGCGGAGGAGCAGCCGGCCGCGAGGCCGGCCAGAAGCACGCGAAACCACCCTTTCATGGGGCGGCCATGCTATCATCTTGGTTCCCGTGATGAAAGACGCCGCCCCGAAAACGCCGACCGCCGCCGTGGTTTGGATCCCGCCGGAATCCGCGTGGGAGCCGATCCAGGCGATCCGCCGGATCTACGACCGCCATCTGCCGCGCTGGATGCCGCACGTGACGCTGCTCTATCCGTTCCGGCCGCGCGCGGAGTTCGACGCCGTCTAGCCGGCGCTCCGCGCGGTCTGCGCGGAGATCCCTCCCTTCGAGGCCGACCTGCGCGACATCCGCTCCTTCGAGCACAATCCCCACAGCCACACGATGTGGATCTCGCCCGAGCCGTCGGCGGCCTTCCGCGAGCTCCAGTCGGTGCTCCAGGCCCAGGTCCCGGACTGCAACGACGTCGCCACCTACGAGGGCGGCTACACGCCCCACCTGAGCGTCGGCCAGTCGCACGGCCCTCCGGAGCTGACGCGGCGGCTGGCGGAGCTCCGCTCCGGCTGGGCTCCGATGAAAGTGGAGGTCGGCGACATCGCGATGATCCACCGCATCGGCGAGACGCCCTTCATCGTCGACCGGGTGATCAAGCTCGGCTGAGCGGAGGGACCATGATCAAGCAGGCCTGGCTGGCGCTGATCCTGGCGGCGCTCCCGCAGGACAAGAAGGCCGAGGTTCCGCCCTGGGTCGTGGCGCCGAAGGCCAAGCAGCCCTTCCTCGAGCACCACACCTTCCGCAGCGAGTCGATGAACGTCGACGTCGGCTACAACCTCTACCTGCCGCCGGGCCACGCGGAGGGCGGCGACCGGAAGTACCCGGTGGTGTTCTGGCTGCACGGCTTCACCTGCCACGAGTCGAACGACCAGTTCCCAGCGGCGCAGGTGGACCAGGCGATCAGGGACGGGAAGATCCCGCCGCTGATCTTCGCCTACGGCAACGGCGGCTCGCGAGCCTTCTACTGCGACTCGGCCGACGGGAAGATCCTCTCGGAGACGATGATCATCAAGGAATTCATCCCCTTCATCGAGAAGACCTACCGGGGGATGGGGACGCGCGAGGGCCGCGCCCTGCAGGGGATGTCGATGGGCGGCCACGGCGCGCTCAAGCTCGCCTTCAGGTACCCCGAGATGTTCAGCTCCGTCGTCGCCTTCGCCGGTGGCTTCATCGACGACGCGCAGCTTGCCGAGCGCCATCCCGACGTCGTCCAGCAGATGTTCGGCGGCGACGCGTCGAAGTTCGCGGATCAGACGCCCGCGGCGATCGTCCGGAAAAACGTCGAGCGGATCCGGGGCAAGCTGCCGGTCACGATGCTGATCGGGAAGCAGGACTTCCTCTACGAGCACAACCTGAAGATGCACCGGCTGCTCGAGGAGCTGAAGATCGAGCACGAATACATCGAGGTCGAGGGGCTCAAGCACGACCTGCGGGGCCTGGCGCGGGAGAAGGGGGCGGGGACGCTGGAGTTCGCGGCGAAGCATTTCGCGCCGGCGAAGTGAGATCGGCTCTCGACAAGGGGCCCCGGGTAATGAATAATCGGCGCAAACCGGAGGAAGACACCATGAAGAGAATTGCGGCGCTCCTGGCGATCGCGCTCGTCATCCCCGCCTGCATGCACAAGAGCCAGATGGATGAGCGGTGGGACGGCATCGACGGCAAGCAGGTCATCCTGATGGAAGGCTACGAGAAGATCGTCCATTCCAACCCGGAATGCCCGAGCCTCAAGTCCGCGCGGGGCACCGCGGTCCCCTGCAAGGTGAAGGACGGCCGGCTGATCGACGAGGCCGGCAACTACAAGAACGGGCCCGAGACGCGCTTCGCCCTCTGCACCTGCGTGAGGTAGGCGGCGTCATTCGGGGAACGAATAGCGCCTGACCTTGTCGCTCCAGCGCGCGACGGCGGCCAGGCTGGATTCGCCGACCACCTGCATCGTGTCCGGCTGGACGGCCAGGCCGCTCCAGACCGCCGCCCCCAATCCCCGCTGAAGCGCCAGCTGCAGCGTCGGCGGAAATCCCAGGCCTTCGGAGTTGCCTGAGATTGAATTGAAGACGTCCTCGGCTTTGCCGGGGAATCCGGTCGCCACCCCCAGCAGGACCAGGACCGCCTTGTAGTCGCTGTCCTGCCCGCGCTCCGCCGTGAACTGGATGGCTCGCTCCCGGCTGAGTCCCGTCTTGATCAGGCGGTAGACGTTCGTCAGCCGCTTGATCGACCGCGGGGAGCCCCCGAACCCCGCGGTCACGCGGCTCATGTGCTCGACCTCGCGGGCGAAGAGATCCAGGGACGCCGGCTTCAAGTCGTTCACCACGGACAGCGGCTTGGGGGGCTTCAGCCATTCGGGCGGAGGAGGAGGCGGCGGCTTCGGGCCGGGTCCCGGCGCGCTCGGGGCGACCGCGGGCTCCGCCACGACGCTGGCCCGGAGAAGGCCTCGGGTCATTCCGCGTCTGGCGTCCGCGCTGAGTGCCCCGAGCTCGAAGGGCAGCTGGAAGACCTTCTCGATGTACTGAAAGGGCGTGGCCCGCTCCGAGACCCCGTCGCCCATCATCCGCCGGTAGCGAAGCTCCAGCGCGCGCGAAATCCAGCGGACGTCCACCCCGACGACCACGACGAAGAGCGGGAACGCGAGGAGC
>JACQFK010000350.1 GCA_016200125.1 Planctomycetota bacterium | reverse complement strand
CGCGTCCATGCCGCCGGCCCACTCGGGGCCGATCCATACGCCGGGCCCCGTCCGCTACGAAAGCGCGATGCCCAAGGAGCCGAAAGTCGCCGACCTCCCGCCGGTGACCCTCCACCTGCTCAAGCAGTCCATCATGTTCGACAACGAAGCCGATTCGATCGCCAACATCGGCCGCACGCTGGGCATTCCGCCGAGCCAGGCGGCCGACATCCGGGCGGCGATCCTCGCCGCCTTCCCCGACCTCAAGCCCGGCTCCACGCAGATCCGCCCGATCCGCCGCTAGTCCGGCCCTTCCTGTTTCCTGTTTCCTGTTTCCCCTTCCCGGCGTATCATCTCTGTCCTCAAATTCAGGAGAGCACCGTGATCCCGATGCTGCTCGCGTTCCTGGCGCTCCAGGCTCCGCCCTCCGACGCCGCGAAGAAGGCGCGCGCGGAGCTCGACGGCGTGCGGGCCGGCATCGAGAAGCTGATGAAGCTCAACGAACGCGGGATGAAGCTGCGCGAGCAGTTCCAGGCGGGCTCGGACGACGAGGAGCGGCTGAAGAAGCTCGCCAAGCTGCGCGAGGAGCTGGTCAAGGAGTTCCAGGAGGTCCGCGCGGCCGCGATCAAGTCGATGGACGACCTCATCGCCTCGTCCAGCGAGGCGCTGAAGGCCGCGCCCGACGATCCGGGCCTGCTCGAGGTCCGCAGCGAGGCCTACCTCATCTACCAGAAGAACGACCTGGCGCTGCCCGACCTCGAGAAGCTCACCAAGATGCGCCCCGAGGACCCGGAACTGACCCTGAAGGTCGCCCGCTGCCAGTACTCGGTGAACCACTACGAAAGCGCCGCCGCGAACTTCGAGAAGGTGCTGGCGAAGGACGCGAACGACCTAGGCTCGCGCGTGCTCCGCGCGAACTGCGAGTGCTTCACCCAGAAGTTCGAGGAGGCGGTGAAGCACTTCGACGAGGTCCTCAAGGGGGAACTCGACGCGGAGACCCGGGCGAAATCCGCCCAGTACCAGGAGCTCTCCCGGACCTGCATCCCCCTCTGGAAGAAGGAGCAGGAGATCCGCGCCGGCGAGGCGAAGGCCGACAATCTGCCGCGCGTCAGGCTGACGACCACCAAGGGCGAGATCGACATCGAGCTGCTCGAGAACGAGGCTCCCAACACGGTCGCGAACTTCGTGGAGCTGGTCGCGAAGAAGTACTACGACGGGCTGAAGTTCCACCGCGTGATCCCCGAGTTCATGGCCCAGGGGGGCGACCCCACCGGCAGCGGCTCGGGCGGCCCCGGCTACCGCTTCAAGGACGAGATGCCGGAGGGCTACCGCCGCCACTTCCGCGGCACGCTCTCGATGGCCAACGCCGGCCCCGACACGAACGGCTCGCAGTTCTTCATCACCCACATGCCCGCCGAATGGCTCAACGGGAAGCACACGGTCTTCGGCCGCGTGATCTCGGGGCAGGCGGCCGCGGACGCGCTCGTCATGGGCGACTCGATCGTGAAGGCCGAGGTGACCCGCAAGCGCGACCACGAGTACAAGGTCGTCCGCATCGAGGACAAGAAGCCGGACGACAAGTAGCTCTCGGAAAAACAAGACGCCCCGCCGGCGCAATCCGGCTGGGCGTTCCTCTTTCTGCTTGATGCCTGATGCTCGATGCTTGAAGCCTCCTAGTTCAGCTCCTTGATCGAGATGTTCCGGAACTGCACCAGCGCCGGCGGGCTCGTCCACTTCCCGTCCTTCATGCTCCCGTGATGCTGGAGCCCCACCGGGCCGCGCGCCACGAGGCCCGGCAGGTCGGCGTTCTCGATCACCGTCTCGCCGTTGAGGACCACCGTCAGCCGCGTGCCTCTGATGGTGATCACGAAGCTGTTCCACTCGCCCACCGGCTTGTCGGCCTTCTTCTTCGGCGTCACGCCGGCGCGGACCGAGGCGGGCTGGCTCTTGTCCATCCGGTACCCGTAGACCTCGCCGGAGCCGATCGGCCAGGTCCAGATGTTCACCTGCGACTTGCCCGAGCGCTCGCGGACGTAGATCCCCGAGTCGGCGTCGAGCTGCGGCGCCTTCAGCTCCTTGCCGTCGGGCCCCAGCTTGTGGGTGCCGTCCGGCAGGATCACGGGGACGTTGTTGTTCATGTAGGGGGCCTCCTTGAGGCGCCAGTCGACCTTGAGCGTGAAATCGCCGAACTCCTTCTCCGTGAAGAGGTGCTTCGCGTCCTTGGCCTCGCTCATCGCGTCGTAGTCGATCACGCCATTGACCACCTTCCAGTGGCCGTTGTCGCCGACCGGGACCTTCCAGCCCGTGAAGTCCTTGCCGTTGAAGAGCGGCGTGAACCCGGCGTCGGAGTCCTGGGCGGGCGACGACCCGCAGGAGACGAGCAGCGCCGCGAACAGCCCGATGGGGGTGCGCATCATGGTTCTTCCTCCCTGACCATCCCGCGGCCCCCCTGAAAAAGGGCCAATAACTCTACGCCCTCCTCCCCTCCGAATTTGGGACACCTTCCCGCGGGAAGCGTCGTTATATTCCAAGAATCGGGCGGTTGGAGGAGGATCTATGAAGCGCATCGTGCTCGCGGCGGCCATCGGGATCGTGGCCGCGCTCCTGGTGGGGCCCTCGGTGACGGCGCAGGACAGGACGGCCCGGGCGGCCAGCTTCGCCAAGGACGTGCTCCCCATCCTGAAAGCCAGCTGCGGCAAATGCCATTCCGGCGGCGGCGCCAAGGGCGGCATCGACCTCTCCAGTTACGCCGCGATGAAGAAGGGCGGCAAGGGCGGCGCCGTGTTCGTCGAAGGAAACCCCGACAAGAGCCCGCTCGTGACCTCGATCTCGGGCGACAAGCCCGACATGCCCAAGAAGGCCGCCCCGCTCACCAAGCAGCAGGTCGCGACGATCTCCGCCTGGGTGAAGGAAGGCGCGAAGAACAACTGACGGCCGGAACCCCGCGGATCACTTCTCCTCTTCCGGCTTGGGCTTCGTCAGGTCCTGCGCGTCCGTCGTGAACGCGACAAACGCGATGCACATCTCGTCGGTGGTCTGTTCGCCCCACTTGACCGCCCGGGGCGGGTTCGACGGGTTGTTCGGGTTCGCCGCCGAGTTGTCGTAGCGGGCGTCCAGCCGCACGCGGGTCCCGCGGGGCAGCTTGAGCGGCTCCTTGAACTGGTAGGTCTCCTGCCAGTTGAAGTCCCAGTCCTTGATGGCCACCAGGTCCTTCTTCGTCCCGTCGGGCAGCGTGGCGGCCACCGAGATCGACCGGCCGATCAGGTGCATGTGGGGCATCACGTCGTAGGCGTGGATGTCCGAGGGGACGACCCAGAAGGCGTTCATCTTGTGGTCCTCGGCGCCGGCCGGGATGTTCACCAGCGGGTTGATGATCATGTGGACGTGAAGCTGCCGCTTCACCGGCTCCTTCGCGAAGTGGAGCGCCACCTGCGCGCCTTCGTCCTTCTCGACGCGGCCGGTCTTGTGGTAGTGGGTCTCGAGCACCAGCCGCTCGCCCTTGCGGAGCAGGCGCGCCGCCCCTCCGGAGAGCAGGCGGGGCTGGTTCCCCGGCGCCCAGCCCGAGAGCGATCCCGAGGGGAAGATCCCCGGCCCCGAGCCGTCCGAACGGTAGCCCGGCAGCGGGTCGGCCGCGTCCTTCTTCTCCGACGCGCCGGAGAGGTCGAGATACCCGATGATGTGGTGGACGGAGCGCGGGTTGCCCGGACGGTACTCGATCCCGGTGATCCACTTGTCCTCGGTGAAGGGGTTCTGGATCACGTAGCAGCGGTACTCGTCGCGCCCCTTGGCTTTGAGCTCGAAGCCGCCCTCCGCCTTGAACACCGCGTCGGGCTTTCCGAGCATCCAGGCGTCGTCGAAGCGGGGCGGCGGGGGCGCGTCCTTCGGATCGCCGGGGGGCGCGCCGCCGGCGTGCCAGCGGTCGAGCGTCGCGATGTCCTCGTCGCTCAGCCGCCGCTCGTTGTAGTAGAGCCCGTGGTTGGTCATCGGCTTCCAGGGCGGCATCGACCGCTGCTTGACGGTGTTGGCGATCTCGTAGGACCAGGCCTTCGCCTTCTCGTAGGTCTCCAGCGAGAAGGGCGCGCCCTGCCCCTGGCGGTG
>JACQFK010000349.1 GCA_016200125.1 Planctomycetota bacterium | reverse complement strand
CTCCAGGCCCTGGATGGCCTCCGAGGTTTCGGCGACGTGGAGCAGGGTGGTCTCCACCTCCGCCCGGCGGATCAGCGGATGGATCGGCCGCAGGATGGCTTCGCTGACGGCCGATCCGTCGAGCGCGATCAGGATCTTCTTCCGTTCGTTCATGGTCGCGACTCCGCTCAGGCCGTCAGGGCCTTTCCTTTGATCTGGGAGAACGCCTTGAACACCAGCACCGGGACCCGGGATTCGTGGATGAGCTTCTCGGCCACGCTGCCGAAGATCCAGCGCTTGAAGCCGCCCCCGCCGTGCGTGGTCGTCAGGATGAGATCGTTCATGCCCGAGAACGCGAGGATGCGGTCGGCGGCGTCGCCCGTGCGCACGGCGAAGCGGGCCTTGATTCCCTCCTTCCGCAGGAGCTGGCAGAGCCTCACCATCCGCTTCCGCAGGGCGTCGAAGTTCTCCTCCGCCTTGCTGCCCAGGCCCCCGGGCCCGTGGGGATAGACGTGCAGGAAGACGAGGCGCGCCTTGAGCAGGTGGGCGAGGCCCTTGGCCCAGTCCATCGCGGCCTCGGCGAGCTTCGAGCCGTCCACCGGCATGATGATGCGGCGCACGCGGTCGTTCTTCGCGGGGCGCGTCCGGCTCTGCACCGGCAGCACGGGGATCGGGCTCATGCGGAGGACCTGCTCCGTCACGCCGCCGATCGTCCAGCGCTTCACCTTGGAGCCGCCGCGGGTCGTCATCAGGATGAGGTCGGCCCGCTCTTCCATCGCCACCTTCACGATCATCTCGGCCGGCCTCCCCGGACGCACGATCACCTTCGCCGGAATGCCCGCCTGGTTGATCTCCGTCTCCATCCGCTGGAGATAATTGAGGGCGTCCTTCGTCTGGGAGGAGAGGAACTCGGGTTCCAGGTTCGTCGTATCCACGGCGCGGAACAGCACCACCTGGGCCTTCTCGCGGCCCGCGTATTGGATGACCCACCACAGGGCGCGCTCGGCGTTTTCCGAGCCATCCATCGCCAGCAGGATTTTCTTCAACATGGTTCCCTCCGTTTGCTTCTGCGGAGGACAGAGCAATCGGCATTCCACTCCGGAGCCCCTAGGGGCCGGGGCCGAATCCGCCCTCCCGTCCGGGACGATTCCCCGCCCGCGCGGAAATTCACGCGGCGGGGATTTCCGAGCCCCGAACGTCGGATTCTCCGCAATTCCCCCCCTTCGCCGCGGCGCTTCCGGCCGCTCCGCCGGCTGGCACGCGTCTTGCTTTTCCAGGAGTCCGTACGAACTGAAACCCAAAGGAGGACGTGATGGTGGCCCGACTGATCCCGACGCAGGAACCGGTGACCCTGAACCAGGCGAATCACCCCGAAAACGCGATCCCGCTGGCGAAGGACGGCGCGCCCGGCCTGGGCTCGACGATCGCGATCTGCGCCCTGAGCGGGCTGATCGGCGCGACCTTCGGCGCCGCCGCGCTCTCCTCGGCGTTCCTGGCGGGCTCGCCGCTGGACGTGCTGAGCCTGGTCCCGCTCACCGCCACGGTCGTGGTGCTGATGAGCAGCTGGGTGGGGGCATTCTACTGGATGATGAAGCAGGATCCCGACCGCCACGAAACCTGAGGCAAAACCTTTCCTTCCCCTTTCTTTCCTGAGGAAAGACCCGCGGGGCTAAACCCGCTGGGTCTTTCTGCTTTTAGGGGCGCGACGCCCGTCCATGAACCTCAGCAGGTCCATGGACGTGATCACGCCGAGCAGCTCGGCGGTCTGCTCGTCGATCACGAACACGCGGTGGACCTTGAACGAGGTCAGAGTCCGCACGACCTCCTCGAGCGTCGCCTCGGGAAAGACGGTGAAGAGTCCGGGGGTCATGAAGCGCCGGACCGGCGCCTCGCCGATCTTGTCCGGCGAGAGGGCCGCGAAGCCGGCGACCTCCTCCCGCGACTCCAGCGTCCGCTCGGGAGAGGGGGGCAGAATCCGGCTTTCCAGGTAGCGGGCCAGATCGCTCTGCGTGAAGACGCCCACCCACTTGCCGTGCTCGTCGACGACCGGGGCGCCGCTGATGCCGTGCCGCAGCAGGAAGGCGGCGGCGTCGCGGAGCGGCGTTCCCGTCGTGAGCTGCCGCACGGGGCGGCTCATGAGGTCCCGGGCCAGGATGCGTTTACTCATGGGATTTCCCCTGCAGAACGGGGTGCGGAATGACGAGGGGCTTCTGGAGCAGGACGGGCACCGGAGAACGGCGGAGCACGGCCTCGGCGACGCTGCCTTCCAGCAGGCGCTCCACGCCGCTCCGGGCGTGGGTCGCCAAAGCGATCAGGTCCACGTCGAGCCGGGCCCCCTGGGCCAGGATCTCCTCCGCCGGCGACCCCACGGACACCACCGGCCAGGCGACGTATCCCTCCTCCTCGAGGAGGTCCGCGAGCTCCTGGAGGCGACGCTCCGGTGCGGGAAGCGACGTGAGGTTCATCGACGGAGCCCAGACGGGCGCCGGATCCGTCACCGGCGAAATCGCATGGAACAGGATGATCTCGATCTTGGTGCCGGCGGCCAGCGATTTGACCGTGTCGAGCAGCTCCTTGGGAGTCTCGCGCCCCTCCACGGTGACGAGAATCCGCTCGATCGGCTTCGAGCTCCGGATCAGCCCCGGGCGGGTCAGCAGCACGGGAAGCTGGGTCTTCCGGACGACCTCCGACGCCACGCTGCCGAGGAGGAGGCGGTTGAAGGCGCCCCGGCCGTGGGTGGCCATGGCGATCAGGTGGATGTTCCGTTCCAGGGCCTCGCCGAGAATGCCCTCCGCGGGCTTGCCCGCGCGGACCAGATCCAGTCCCCGGCGACCCGGCAGCCGGCGGGCCCGGACGTCCGCCAGGAAGGCCGACGCCTGGTCGTAGAGCCCGATCACGTGAGTCGGCTCCAGTCCGACCGGGGCGTTCAGCGGCGGAACGACGTGCAGGAGATGGATCTCATCCTGCGGATCGGCGAAGCGCCGGACCTCCGCGAGAATCTCCTCGGACTCCGCCAGTCCGTCCAGGGGGACCAGAATAGATCTGTTCATCGAAGGCCTCCGCAGCGGAAGGAGCAAACGGCTTGCCCTTTCCGCCCCCGGGGGGAAGGGCTCCCCTTCCCGCCCCCGGCGCGGAATAGTCCCCGCTTGCCCGGAGTCCTTCGCGCTTCGCATTAAGGCTTGACCGCGGCCCCCGGGTTGCTTCATCCTCATCCCGGATGACGAATCCCTCGTGGAAGGACCGCGTCAAGCTCCGGACCGTGGAAGCCCGCAACGCCCTCGCCGGCGTCCGCCGCGGATCGCGGGTCTTCGTCGGCTCCGGCTGCGCGGAGCCGGTGCTGCTGGTCTCGGCCCTCGCGGACCGCGACGACCTGGCGGACGTCGAGGTGCTCCACATCATGACGATCGGGCAGGCTCCTTACGCCCGCGCGGCGCAGGGCGGCCGCTTCCGCCACAACGCCTTCTTCATCGGGTCGAACGTGCGCGAGGCGGTGGCGTCGGGACAGGCCGACTACACGCCCGTCTTCCTCTCCGAGATCCCCGCCCTGTTCCGTTCGCGGCGTCTCCCGCTGGACACCGCCCTCATCTCCACCACGCCGCCGGACGCCCACGGATTCTGCTCCCTCGGCGTCTCCGTGGACGTCGTCAAGAGCGCGGTGGAGGCGGCGGAGGTGGTGATCGCCGAGGTGAATCCGACCATGCCGCGGACCCACGGGGCGGGCTTCCTGCACGTGGACGACATCGATTTCTTCGTCGAGAACCCCGAGCCGATCCTGGAGATCCCCGTCGCCCGAGGCGACGAGGCGAGCGCCCGCATCGGGAAGTTCTGCGCCGACCTCGTCCCGAACGGGGCGACGCTCCAGCTCGGCATCGGAGAGATCCCCAACGCGGTGCTCGCCTCGCTCGGGGGCAAGTCGGACCTGGGCCTGCACAGCGAGATGATCTCCGACGGCGTGATCGACCTGATCGAATCGGGGGCGATCAACTGCCGCCGGAAGACGCTCCACGCCGGAAAGGCGGTGACGTCGTTCTGCATGGGCTCGCGCCGGCTCTACGACTTCGTGAACGACAACCCCTTCTTCGAGTTTCTCCCGACGGAATACGTCAACGATCCCTTCGTGATCGCGCGGAACGACCGGATGATCTCCATCAACTCGGCCCTGCAGGTCGATCTCACCGGCCAGGTCTGCGCCGACTCCATCGGCTCGCGCTTCTACAGCGGCATCGGCGGACAGGTGGACTTCATCCGCGGCGCCGCCCGCTCGAAGGAGGGCCGCTCGATCCTCGCTCTGCCCTCGACCGCGAAGGACGGCACACTGTCCCGCATCGTTCCGGTCCTGACCGAGGGCGCCGGCGTGGTGACGACGCGCGGGGACGTCCACACCGTCGTCACCGAGTTCGGGGCCGCCGAGCTCAAGGGGCGGACGGTGCGCGAGCGGACGCTGGCCCTCATCAGCGTCGCCCACCCGAAGTTCCAGGAGGAGCTCCTCGCGGCGGCGAAGCAGCGGCACTTCGTGACCGTCGACCAGATCCCCTGGCCCCGCGGGGGCAAGCCCTATCCCGCCGAGCTGGAGTCGATGGGGCGCTTCAAGGGGCTCGAGATCCGCTTCCGTCCCATCCGCCCCTCCGACGAGCGGCTCCTGAAGGAGTTCTTCTACTCCCATTCGGCGGAGACCGTCTACCAGCGCTATCACGCGCCGCTCAAGTCGCTCACGCCCCAGCAGATCCAGCAGCTCTGCACGCTCGACTACGACCGTCAGATGGCGATCGTGGGCTTCACGCGGGAGGGCGAGACCGAGAAGATGGCGGCCGTCGGCCGCTACGTCCTGGACCCTGCGACGGGCCTGGCGGAGGTGGCCTTCACCATCCACGACGACCTGCAGTGCCGGGGCATCGGGACCTGGCTGCTCCAGCGTCTCATCGACATCGCCCGTCCCCGGGGGATCCACGGCTTCGTCGGCTATGTCCGCTCCAGCAACGTCCGGATGCTCAACCTGTTCCACCGCAGCGGCTTCCCGATCGTGTCCACCCTCGAGGAGGGGATCTACACGGTCACGATCCGCTTCCCCGAAACGGGGGGCAAGACCCAAACTCTGGCATAAATCTTGCGATCCTCCCCCTCTGATTCGTATTCCCGGTTTCAGGTCGATCGGAGGCGGCGAATGCCACAGTCGGCGCGGATTCTTCCGCTCCTCCTGGTCCTTTCCCCGATGCTGGCCCTGGGCTCCTTCCAGCAGGCCGCCTACGACTCATCCCCGATCAACTACAGCCGGTCCAGGCCGGCCGATCCCATCGCCGATCTGGAGGCGCGCCTGGCGGCGGGCCGCGCGAAGCTGGAGTACGAGCGCGCGCAGGGTTTCCTCAGGGAGCTGCTGAAGGAGCTGGACATCCCGGTCTCCTCCCAGTCCCTCGTTTTCAGCAAGACCAGCTTCCAGCGGCAGTGGATCAATCCCCGCTCTCCCCGGGCGCTCTTCTTCAACGACGACGTCTATGTCGGCTTCGTCCAGGGCGGCGAGGTGCTGGAGATCGCCTCGCAGGATCCGCAGCTCGGATCGATCTTCTACACCGTGCCCCAGGACGGCGCGAGGCCCCCGCGCTTCCAGCGCCAGACCGACAACTGCCTCCAGTGCCACGACAGCAGCGGCCTCACGCTCGGCGTGCCCGGCGTGACGGTGCGCTCCGTCTTCCCGGGCGCCGACGGCATGCCCCGCTTCAACCTGGGCGGCTTCCGCACCAGCTACCGGAGTCCGCTGGAGGAGCGCTGGGGCGGATGGTACGTGACCGGCACCCACGGCGAGATGAGGCACCTGGGCAACGCCTTCTTCCCCGACGATCCGAATCCCGACCTGAAGCCGCTGCGCGACCGGGGCGCGAACCTGACGGACCTGGCCCGGCGCCTCGAGCTCGATGCCTATCCCGCGGAAACGAGCGACATCGTGGCGCTCATGGTCCTCGAGTACCAGACCAGCGTCCACAACCTCATCACGCGGGCCAACCACGAGACCCGGGTCGCGGTCGCGCAGAGCGACGAGATCAACCGCACGCTGGGCGCGCCGCTGCGCCCGCTCACCGAGGGCTCCCGGCGGAGGATCGGCTACGCCTGCGAGCCGCTGGTGGAGGCGCTGGTCTACTCCGGCGAGGCGCCCCTCACGGGACGCGTGACGGGGACCTCGACCTTCGCCGCGGACTTCGAGAAACGGGGCCCCTTCGACCGCCAGGGCCGCTCGCTGCGCCAGTTCGATCTGACGAAACGGATGTTCAAGGTCCCGCTGAGCTACCTGATCTACTCGAAGCCCTTCGCGGGCCTGCCTCCCGAGGCGCGGGACTGCGTGGCCGGCCGCCTCAAGGAAATCCTCTGGGGCCGCGACGCGCGTCCGGAATTCTCCCACCTGACTCCCGAGGATCGCCGGGCGATGCGGGAGATCGCGATCGAAACCCTGCCGATGTTCGCGGCGGCCTGGAAGTAGCCGGGAGGCTACTTCCGGACCTTCGCCGCCGGAAGCCTGGCCGCCTTCGCCGGCGCCGTCGTGCGCGTCACGAGGAGCGGCACCGTCGCCTTCCGCAGCACCTCTTCGGTCACGCTGCCGGTCACGGCCCGGGAGAGGCCCGAGCGGCCGTGTGTGGTCATGGCGACCAGGTCGATCTCATGGAAGCGGACCGCGTCGAGGATCTGCTTGACGGGATCGCCCTTCTCCACGAGGCTGAGCGTCTCCACGCCCTTCTTCTCGATCGATTTCGCGATCGCGCCCAGCTGCTTCGCCGCCTCGGCCTTGTCGTCCGACGTGACGGGCTTCTTCTTCTTGTCCTCGAGCACGCGGAGCAGCACGATGCGCGATTCGAAGAGATCGGCGACCTCGACGAGGCCCGAGAGGCCCTGGAGCGCGATGTCGCTGCCGTCCACCGGGAGCAGGATGTTCCGAAGGGGGCGCTGCTCCGGCCGGCCGGTCGGCGCCAGCTCGTAGGACCAGAAGGGGCGCAGCAGGAGGACCGGGACCGGGCTCTTGCGCAGCACGCCTTCCGCGACGCTGCCGAAGAGGAGCCGCTTGAGCCCTGTGGAGCCGTGGGTGGCCAGGGCGATCAGGGTCGCCTTCTGCTCCTCCACGACGTCCAGGATCACGCCCACGGGGGAGCCGATCCGGGCGACCTGCTTCACGCGGACGCCCGACTTCTCGAGCCGTTCGAGCTGGCCCACGAGGTACTCGCGGGCCGCTCCCAACTCCGCCTCGGCGATCATCGCCGACTGCTCCACCGGCGGCGGGACCACGGCGCGGACCAGGATGATCTCGGAGTCGTTCCGGTACAGGACGCGGCGGACCTGGGGCAGGATGGCTTCGGCCGTCAGCGATCCGTCCAGCGGCACCACAATTCGTTCGATCATGGGAATCCTCCTTGTCAGGCGGGCCGTTCGCTCTTGAGCAGCCCGAATTTCTCCATCCGGTAGTGGATCTGGTCCCTCGTCATGCCCAGGAGCTCCCCCGCGCGCGTCTGGTTCCACGCGGTCCGCTCGAGGGCCTGGAGGACGATGTCCTTCTCGAGTTCGTCGAACTTGAAGCCCTTGGCCGGCAGGGAGAAGAGCTTCTTGTCCTTCTCGGGCGCTGCCACCACGGCGCGGCCCATGATCAGGTCGTCGGCCGCCAGCACGGGGCCCGAGCCCAGCAGCACCGCGCGCTCGATGACGTTGCGGAGCTCGCGGACGTTGCCCGGCCACTCGTAGGACTCCAGCTTCCGCATCGCCTCGCTCGAGACGTCGGAGACCGTCTTGCGGAACTCCACGGAGAACCGCTTGAGGAAGTGGTCGACCAGGATCGAGATGTCCTCCCGGCGGTCCCGCAGGGGCGGCACGTCGATCGTGATGATGTTGAGGCGGTAGTAGAGGTCCTCGCGGAACCGCTTCTCCTCGATCAGCTTCTCCAGGGGCCGGTTGGTCGCGGCGATGATCCGGACGTCGACCTTGATGTCCTGGCCGCCGCCCACGCGCCGGAAGGCCCGCTCCTCGAGCGCGCGGAGGACCTTGGCCTGGAGCGTCGGGGACATGTCGCCGATCTCGTCCAGGAACACGGTCCCGTTGTTGGCGAGTTCGAAGAGGCCCTTCTTCTGGGTCTTGGCGTCGGTGAAGGCGCCCTTCTCGTGCCCGAACAGCTCGCTCTCCAGGAGCGTGTCCTGGAGCGCCGTGCAGGTGATGTTCATGAAGGGCTTGTCCGCGCGAGCGGACTCGAAGTGGATCGCCCGCGCGATCACGTCCTTGCCCGTCCCGCTTTCGCCGCGGATCAGCACGGTCGACGCCTGGCTCTGCGACACCTTGCGCACCAGGGCCCCGATCTCCGACAT
>JACQFK010000378.1 GCA_016200125.1 Planctomycetota bacterium | reverse complement strand
GGGCTGGGGCCGCCCTCCACCGGCAAGGGCCGGCGCCGGACGGCCGGCGGCCGGCTCAGCGCCCGCGGCGGGCGCCTCCTTGGGCCGCTCCTTCTCCTCGAACTTCCAGTCGACCACCCAGAGGCGCTGCTCGTCCTTGAGCGCCGGGTCGCCGTTGTTCGGGATGTTCGGGTTGATCTCGTCCATGATCTTCAGGATGAGATCGCGCTCGAACGAAAGCCCGACGAGCGGCGTGAGGTTGTCCCGGATCTCCTCGACCTTCTTGGAGGCCGTGAACTCCTCCTTGATCGCGTCGTTCGCCTTCTTGACATTCTCGGCCTGGTCGGCGCTGTCCTTCAGCTTGGCGATCTCGGTGTCCTGCTTGTACCAGGCCAGGCCCACTGTGAGGTAGAGGGCCGCCGCGGCCGCGACGATGAAGGGCTGCTTCCGCTTGAGCTCCTTCTTCTTCCGGTAGATGTCCGGCAGCAGGTTCACCCGGTTGGTGGTGGGCTCGGCGCCCTGCAGCGCCAGGCCCAGCGCGGTGCCGATCGTCGCCAGGTTCTCGTTCAGGTCGCCCGGATCGACGCCGCCGCCCACCGCGAGCGTGTTGAGCTTCTGCACGCGGACCGCGGGGAGCTGGAGGGACTGGGAGACGAACTTCTGGAAGTTCAGCGTCTTGGTCGAATTGCCCAGCAGGATGATCTGGTCGAACTTCGAGGTCTTCGAGATCGACTTGTAGTAGCCCATGGAGCGGTTGATCTCGTTCACGAGGTCCCGCAGGATGGGCTGGACGGCGTTGAAGATCTTCTGGGCCTGCTGGGACTGGCCGGCCTTCAGCTTCAGCTTCTCGGCCTCCTCGAAGGGGATGTTGAAGGCCTTCTGCAGGGCCTTGGTGATGTCGTTCCCCGTGATCGGGAGGTTGCGGACCCAGAACTTCGTGCCGTCGATGACGATGAGGTCGGTATTGTCGCCGCCCATGTCGAGCGCCACGGTCGCGCCCTTGATGTCCTGGTCCTTGAGGAGGAAGTTGAAGAGGGCCACCGGGGCGAACTGCACGGCCTCGGTGTTGAACTTCAGCTCCGCGATGTTGCCGAGGAATTGCTCGACGATGTCGCGCTTGATCGCGAAGAGGATGACCTCCTTCTCCTCGCCGGGCGCGTAGTCCCGCTCGACGTACTGGTAGTCCCAGATGACCTCGTCGATGTTGAAGGGGATCTGGGACTGGGCCTCGTACTTGACGATCTCCGGGATCTTCGACTCCTCGACCGGAGGCAGCTTGATCAGCCGGTTGAACGTCGAGTGGCTCGGAAGGGAGAAGATGACCGGCTCGCTGGAGATCTTGAAGGTCTGCTTGATCTGCGCCAGAGCCGTCCGGATCTGCTCGTCCAGATCGCCCGCCTCGCCCGTGCCCGCCGACTCGTAGGGGAAAACCCCCGAGTGCGTCAGCGTGCCGTCCTCCAGTCGGACGGCCTTGGCGGAGGTCTTGCTGACGTCAATACCCCAAACACCTCTGCCCATGGTGCCCGCCTTTCAATAGAAAGAGACAGCCCTACTCTTGCACAAGGCGGGAAGGGAGGGGCTGACATGAGGCAGGGTCGCGATCGGCGCGGGGGTCTGCGGGGGAGCAGGTTCAGTTCAGGGTCGCAAGAAAATTTCGACTTCGTCGCCGGGGCTAAAAGGCCCCATGGATGGCTCCCCTTCCGCGTACCTCCATTTGCACCAGTAAACCGCGTCCGTGCCCGGCTCCTCGATCCGCCGGTTGGCTAATTATAGCCTGTACTATTGTAGACGCAATGAAGGGCCCGACCCCTTACAAATTATTCAAATCGCCGGCGCCCCCTGCAAGCAATTAGACGCCGCCCGTTACAGAACAACCTGGTTGTTTTGTGACCGGAGGGCTACTGCAGGAGCCCCGCGGTCTGGAGCGCGGAGCGGATGTCGGCCTCGAAAAGCGGCAGGTCGTTCATGTTGCGCAGGATGTAGGCGGGATGGAAGGTGGGGAAGAAGGGGACTCCCTGGGCTTGCGTGATCCGCCCCCGCAGCTTCGTGATCCCGGTCTTGGTCACCAGCAGCGTCTGGACCGCGATGTTCCCCAGCCCGCAGATCAGCTTCGGGCGGATTGTCGCGATCTGGCGCTGGAGCCAGGGCATGCAGGCCGCCATCTCGTCGGGCGCCGGCGTCCGGTTGCCCGGCGGGCGGCACTTCAGGATGTTCGCGATGAAGACCCGGCTCCGCTCGACCCCGAACTTCCGTAGCGTCGACGTCAGCAGCTGCCCCGCCCGGCCGACGAAGGGCTCGCCCTTGCGGTCCTCGTCCTCGCCCGGCGCTTCGCCCACGAACATCAGCGGCGTCGACCCGGGTCCCGTGCCGAACACTACCTGCGTCCGCGTGGAGCAGAGCCCGCACTTCCTGCAGTCGAGGACCTCGGTCCGGAACGACTGGAACTCCGCCGGCCAGTCCCGCTCCCACGCGTAGGGGAACGGCGAGGCGCCCTTCTTCGCGGGGGGAGCCGCCGGCTTGCCCGGAGCCGCCGCGGCGGCGGAGCGCCGCTTCGAGATCGGGAGGAAGTCCGCCCCGAAGAGCGACTCCATCTCCGCGTGGCGCTTCAGGGGGCGGGTCACGACGCGGCTCCGTTTACCAGCTTGATCGTCTCGTCCAGCACCACCCGCTCGGCCTCGTCGATCGTGCCGCAGAACGTCGCGCCCGACGCGCGGGGATGGCCGCCGCCGCCCCACTTCGACGCGATCGCGATGCCGTCCACGCCCGCGTCGGTCCGCCAGGACACCTTGACCTTGCCGGGCTCGTCGACCTCCCGCAGGAGGACCGCCACCCGCACGCCCTTGATCGACTTCACCTGGTCGATGTACTCCTGCGTGTCGCCCGGCTGGAAGCCGGTCTTCTCGATCAGCGCCTTCGAGATCACGATCCAGCCGACCTTGCCGTCGTCGGTGAGCCGGATCCGGCCCAGCACCTCCGCCAGGAAGGCGAGCTGCTCCTTCGTCTTCTGGCGGAAGAGCGCGCTGTGGATCTCCCCCGGCTTCACGCCGAACTGGAGCAGTTCCGCGGCGTTCAGGTGGGTCTCCGTCGTCGTGTTCGAGAACGAGAAGCGCCCCGTGTCGGTCACGATCGTCGTGTAGACGCAGGTCGCGATGTTCCGGTCCGGCTTCACGCCCGCCGCCTTCACGAGCTCCCACACCATCTCGCCGCAGGCGGAGAAGGAGGGGTCCACCCAGTTCAGGTCGCCGAAGCGCTCGTTCGACGCGTGGTGGTCCACGTTGACCACCGTGATCTCCTTCCGCGGCAGCGCCGCCGAGATCCGCTCCAGCCGCGCCCAGGAGCCGGAGTCGAAGGTGAAGACCGCCGAGTAGCTCTTCTTCAGGTGCTCGGGCCCCGAGCCCACCCCGTCTGCGCCGGGCAGGAACTGGTAGTCGGGCAGGGCCCCGTGATCGCAGACCACCTGGGACTTCTTCCCGAGCTTCTTGAGCAGGTGGTGGAAGGCGAGCTGCGATCCCAGCGCGTCGCCGTCGGAGCGGACGTGCCCCGACACGAGGAAGTTGTCGTGCTTCCGGATGAAGGCGATGAGCTTCTTCAGCATCGCCTTCGAGGCGGAGCTCAGCCTATGCGGGGGTACCGTGGATTTCGCCATGCTCGACCCTTTCGACCCGGGCCCGGACGATCGTGTTGGGCGCGCCGGGCACGCGCGCCTTCAGATAACGCTCGGTGTAGCCGCCCTCGTCCTCGACCAGCACCTCCACGTCGCGGCCGAGGAAGCGCCGAGCGTAGCGGTCCGTCAGCTCCGTCGCCAGGCGTTCCAGCCGGTGCAGCCGTTCCTTCTTGACGCGCGAGGGCAGGTCGGCCATCCGCGCCGCGTCCGTCCCGCGCCGCCGCGAATAGGGGAAGACGTGGATCCGCGAGAAGCCGACCCGGCGGCAGACTTCCATCGTGTTCTCGAACTGCGCGTCGGTCTCCCCGGGAAACCCGACGATGACGTCGGCCGTGAAGCTCGGCTCCGCCACCTTCTCCGCGACGCGCCCGCAGGCGGCGAGATACTGGCTGGAGTTGTAGCGCCGCCGCATCGCCCGCAGGACGTCGTCGTCGCCCGACTGGAGCGGCAGGAGGAGGTGGGGGCAGAAGCGGGGCTCGGCGGCCATGAGCGCGATCAGGGGATCGGAGATCTCGTTGGCTTCAAGGGACGAGAGCCGGACGCGCGCGAGGCCGGGGATGCCGAGCAGCCGCTCGACCAGGTCCGGGAGCAGGGAACGCTGCGCGAGGTCCTTCCCGTAGGACCCGAGGTGGACGCCCGTCAGGACGATCTCTTTGTAGCCGTTCCCGGCCAGCCGCTTCGCCTCGTCCACCGCGGCCTCGAGCGGCCGGCTCAGGGCGCCGCCGCGCACCCGGGGGATGATGCAGAAGGAGCAGTTCAGGTCGCAGCCGTCCTCCACCTTGAGGAAGGCCCGCGTGTGGCGGTCGAAGCGCGAAATCGAGAGGTCGAAGACCGACGGCGCGCTGTCGTCCGGGGTCAGCCGCGGGTCGTCGCAGAGCGTCGCCTTCTCGTCGTGGGTCACGACCCGCCGGACGCCCGGAAGGCCGAGGAACTCCTCCCGGTGCGAGTCGGCCGCGCAGCCCGTCACCGTGATCTCGGCGAAGGGGAAGCGGCGCGAGAGGCGGCGCACCGTGCGCTGCGCCTCCGAGGCCGCGGTCTCCGTCACGGTGCAGGTATTGACCACGAAGAGGTCGGCTCCGCGCTCGGCCTCGACCTCCCTGAGCCCCTTGCGCGAAAACCGCTCGCGCAGGGCCTGCGACTCGTACTGGTTGACCTTGCAGCCGAAGGTGACGAAGGCGAATGTCTTCATCGGAGCGGGAAGTATAAAGCAACCGCCCGGGGTTTTCTACAGTAGTAGTAGGGACGTCGCCGATAGGGAGATATAGACGAGAGGGGAAGGAATGATGGACAGTCTCCTGTTTGCCGCGTTCGCTTCGCTCCTGCTGGCGATCCTGGGCGGCCTCACCGTCCCGCCCGGCCGCCGCGCCCGGCGCTCCCGCTTGTAATCCCCGGAGCGCTCTGCTACTTTCCCTCTCATGTCGCGCGTTCTCCTGGCCATGAGCGGGGGCATCGACTCCAGCGTCTCCGCCGTCCTGCTGAAGCGGGCCGGCCACGACGTCACCGGGGTCTTCATGCGCCACGGCGTCCAGGCCGCGACGTCCGACCGCCCCGGGAAACAGGGTTGTTGCTCCCTCGAGGACGCCTACGACGCTCGCCGCGTCGCCGACCAGTTGGGCATCCCCTTCTACACCCTCAACTTCGAGAAGCCCTTCGAGAAGATCGTCGACTACTTCGTCGCCGAGTACGATCGCGGCGCCACCCCCAATCCCTGCATCGTCTGCAACCGCGACCTCAAGTTCGGGAAGCTCTTCGAATACGCCGACGCGATCGGCGCCGAATACGTCGCCACCGGCCACTATGCCCGGGTCGAGCGCCGCGGCGGCCGCCTGGCGCTCCTCGCGGGGCTCGACGCGCGGAAGGACCAGTCCTACGTCCTCTTCCCGCTGGGCCAGCGCGAGCTGTCCCGGGTGATGTTCCCCGTGGGCGGCTTCGAGAAGCCGGAGATCCGCCGCATCGCCGCCGAGGCCGGCCTGCGGATCGCCGGGAAGCCCGAGAGCATGGAGATCTGCTTCGTGCCGGACAACGACCACCGGCGGCTGCTCCGCGAGCGGCTGGGCGACCGGCTCCGCGAGGGCGAGTTCCGGACGCGCGACGGCCGCGTGCTCGGTTCGCACGGCGGCCACCAGTTGTTCACGATCGGCCAGCGCAAGGGCCTGGGCGCCGCCTTCGGCCGCCCCATGTACGTCGTCGGCATCGAGCCCGAGACCAATGTCGTCGTGCTGTCCGACGAGGACGAGAAGGGCCGCGAGTTCTTCGCGCGCGGGGTGAACTGGGTGTCGACGGAGCCGCGCGTCTGCGGGGCGAGGGTGAAGATCCGGTCCATGCAGGCCGGGTCGGACGCGCGCATCGAGCCGGCCGGGCCGGAGCGCGTCCGCATCGAGTTCGCGGAGCCCCAGCGGGCGATCACGAAGGGACAGGCCGCGGTGTTCTACGAGGGGGAGGCGGTGCTGGGCGGCGGCTGGATCGAGTAGCTCAGGCCTTCGGGGCCGCCGCGTCGTCGCCGGGCGTCTTCTTGATCCCCTGGATCTCCACGCGGGCTTCCTGGGCCACCCGCTTGATCGCCTGGAGCGCCTTGCGGCAGCGGGTGGCGGCGATCTTCTTCCCGTTGACGAACTCCTCGTACTGGGTCCGCGCTTCGCCGACCAGTCGGGCGAGCTCGTCGTACTTTTCGATGCCCATTTTCATTCTCCCGGGGAATCGGGGCGTATTTTGGGAGGGGTCCCGGGGGCTGTCAACGGTTATTTCAGATCCTGGATCCAGCGGACCCATTCCGCTTCCAGCTCGAAGAGCGGCTCCGGGGAGGGAGGGGAGCCCGCCCGCGACTCTCTATAGTAGTAAGCGAACTTCTCCGGCTTCGCATCCGCCAGGAACGCCACGAAGAGCCGGGCGGTGCGGGCATAGGAGGCCCGGTGGATGCCCTGGAAATCCGCCTCCCGGGCCGTGAGCAGGTCCTTCAGGGTCGTGTCGGCGGGCCAGCCGCGGAGGGCGCCGGGCTTGCCGCCCTCCAGCCGCCCCACCAGCCCCTCGGTCAGCCAGGGGCTCCAGCGGGCCGAACCGGCGTCGTGCAGGAGCAGCCGGGCGGCGGCCACCCGGAGCGCGGCGGGCACGGCGATCTGATCGAGCTTGCGCTCCATGCGGACGTAGATCGTCCGGGTCGCCGGGTCGAAGAGGCTCTCGTTCACGTTGACGAGCAGCTCGGCGGCGCTCCACCCGAAGCGGCGGACGTCCGTGTCCAGGTCCAGCAGCACGATCTTCACCGGCGGCGCCGGGGCCCGCAGGCCGAGCTCCTCGCAGTGGGCCTGCAGCGCCTGGGCGACGAACTTCTCGAGCTCCCGGGCCGTGAAATCGTCGGCGTCGGGGCTCCGGCGGGGGACGCGGATGAGGAAGGGGGGGTGACTGCGCTCGGGATACTGCCAGGCGCCGATCGCGCGGCCGAGGCCGCCGGCCATCGCGTCGCCCCAGGCATGCAGTGCGAGGACCGCGACGATCAGCGGCACGAAGAGCGCGGCGGTCTTGACGGGGGCGCGGCGGTCACTCATGGGGCCGCCCCTTGCCGCGATTCAGGATCTGGCTCGCCTGCTTGAGCGTCTTCCGCTCCGTGCGCGTCAGGCTCGACAGGCCCTCGCGCGAGATCTTTTCCAGGATGAAGTCGGTGCGGCGGCGGACGTCGACCTCCTCGAGGAACTGGTCCCGTTCGCGCCGCTGGGCCGCCCGCTCGAAGGAGCGGTTGATCCTCGGCTCGAGCGCCGCGATCGCGATCGCGGCCGCGACGGCGCCGATCGAGGGTCCCACGCCCTGCCGAAGCCAGAGGGCGAAGCCCATCCAGAGGACGCCGAGCCCGATGAGGACCGTGCGGAGCCGCAGGGGGAGGAAGAAGAGGAAGAGCACCGGCCGGCGGGGCCAGCGCATCGCCGCGGTCTGGGCGACGCCCAGCACCGGGGCGCAGAGGGTCGCCGCGGGCCCGAAGGGGTAGCCGGGCACGATCACCGGCCCGAAGTACTGGAACAGCGCGTGGACCACGGCGCCGTAGGCCGCGCAGCCGAAGTAGAGCGCCAGATAGCGGATCGCCCCGATCTCCGCCTCGAGTTCGTTGCCGACCGTGAAGAGCACGTAGATGCCCAGGATCAGCCAGGGGATGTAGACGGCGTCGAACATCTGCACGAACGAGTAGGTCGCGAACTGCCAGAGGTGGAACTTCTCGATCGCCGTGGACTTGTCGAAGGAGATCCAGTCCAGCGCCTCGCGGTTGCTCTTGAGCAGGAAGGCCGTGATGATGAAGCCCGTCAGGTTGAGGACGATGAGGAGGTTCGTCCACGTGAAGCGGTGCGCCCGGGTGCGCTGTTCGGTGTAGGGCGAGACGTCTTCCCACGCGGGCATCAAAATAGTGTAGTCCCGCGCGGGGGCGAATTCAACCGCGGCCCCGGGGGGCTACTCGGCGATCGACCATCCCTCCGCCGCGGGATCCTTGCCCGGCCACTTGTCGACCGGCTTGCCGCCCGTGTCCTTTTTCCAGACCTTGCCGCTTTCGTTCGTGATGAACGTGAAGCGGCCCGTCGTCCCGGCCACAGCGGGATAGGCCACGACGCCGTACTTCGCCTTGTTG
>JACQFK010000024.1 GCA_016200125.1 Planctomycetota bacterium | reverse complement strand
TGAACAGAACGCGGACGGCCTCCGCCTGCTCCCTCGCGTTGTTCATCATGCGCCCCGAATATATACACAAGAAAACCATGCATATGTAATGAAATATGCATGATTCATGGAAATTCGAATCCGGCCCGGTCGTCGGATCGTAGCTTCGCCGGCCTCCCGTCGCTACACTGGGCGCGATGACGATGCCCCGGCGCGCGGCGATGCTTCTCCTCGGCCTCTCCATCCTCCAGGCCTGCGCCCCGGGGGAGAAGCGCGGCCGAGGGCCCTCCCTGCTCGGCCGCACCATCGTGGCCCTCTACACCGAGGTCGAGGGCGTCAGCTTCTCGACGGACGGCGAGCCCTACGCGCGCTTCACGGACTTCATCGACCGGGAGGAGTGCCGGCGACTGACGCTCGACGAGGTGACCAAGATCATCGACAGCCTCGAGCGCGAGGGCTTCTTCAAGGAGTCGAACCGGGCGCTTACGGGGCGCTCCCGCTCGCAGCCTCCGGCCCAGTTCCGCATCTGCGTGGCCTCCCCCGGCCGGTCCAAGGAGTGCCTCTTCCTCTGCGAGAAGAGCCTGAACGTGCCCCTCCGCTACCGGGAGATCTTCGAGACCCTGCCGATGTCCGTGAAGCCCGCGGCCCTCGAGCGCTGGCTCTCGCTCAACCAGCACTGCGAGCGCTGATCAGACGCCGAGCTCCTTTCGCACTTTGCGCACGCCCCCCACGAGGTTCGCCAGCTTCTGCTTCGCGGCCCAGCGCGCCGTCTGGCTCAGCCCGCAGTCCGTGGAGAGGGCGAGGCGGTCGGCGGGGGCCTGTTTGAGGCAGAGCCGGACCCGCTCGGCCACGACCTCCGGCGTCTCGACGTAGGAGTTCTTCACGTCGATCACGCCCACGGCGACGTCGCGGCGCTTCGCGATCTCGGCGATCAGCTCGATCTCCGCGAATTCTCGGCTCGCCATCTCGAGGTGGACCTCGTCGACCTTCACGTCGAGGAAGGCCGGGAACATCGGGTGGTAGCGGCGGGGCGCCACCGCCCGCGCCTTGTAGTTGCCGAAGCAGAGATGGGTCGACAGGCGGGTCTTCCCGACGGCGGGCTCGACCGTGCGGTTGAAGATCCCGACGAAGCGCTTCGGATCCTCGCGGTAGGCGTAGCAGCTCATCGACGGCTCGTCGACGCAGATCTCGCGGCAGCCCGCGTTGACGAGCGACTCGATCTCCGCGCGGACGATCCCGAGCAGCGCCTCGGTCAGCGCCCAGCGGTCCTTGTAGCGGTCATTCGGCGCGAGGCGGCCGCTGAGCGTGTAGGGGCCGGGAACGCTCGCCTTCAGCGCCGGCCCGGGAGGGGCCAGGCGCCGGAGCCGCTCGAACTCGTCCACGACGCCGAGGCCGCGCGGGGCCGCCAGCTCGCCCGTCACGGCGTGCTTCCCCCGCTGGTCGTGGGCGGGCGGGCCGAAGCGGCGCGGGGGCTGGGCCTCGAGCGCGATCCCCTGCAGGAAGCCGTAGAACGACAGGTTGAAGTCGAGCCGCGTCTGTTCCCCGTCGGTGATCACGTCGAGCCCCGCGGCCGTCTGGTCGTGGATCGCCGCGATCACGGCGTCGTCCTGGAGCTCGGCGCGGTCGTCGGGGCCGAAGTCGCCCAGGTGGGCGCAGGCGGACTCGAGCCAGGCGGGGAAGGGATAGCTGCCGATGACGGTCGTGCGCAGCGGGCGTTCTTTCATGACGGGATTATGCCCCGCTCCGCCGCGACGCGTCACTTCAAATCGTCGGCGGGGAGGCGGACGCGGACGTGCCAGGCGATGTACCAGGAGGCCAGGCCCGCGAAGAGATGCTTGAGCATGTGGCCGCCCAGGAATCCCCCGAGGCGGTAGACCGGCGCGTCGCCGATCTCGAAGACCTTGGCGATGCCGTAGAGCCCCAGGATCAGGAACCAGTGATGGGTCCCGTCGTAGCGCGGCGGGAACAGGAGCAGCATGAGCGGGACCAGCGCCATCGCCCAGCCCTGGATCAGCCCGTAGAACCGGAGATCGCCGCCGATCCGCCAGTAGAGCAGGCTCCCGCCGCCCGCGAGGACCAGCGGCACCCAGAGCGCCTTCCCCAGGCGGAGGTCGGCCCGTTCGATGAAGATGATCGACAGCACGGCGCCGAAGCCGATCGCCATCGGCAGCCGGTCCCAGAAGAGCGTGGCGTCGACGGGATCCCAGTGATAGTAGGGCGAGCCCGCCCCAGGGGAGGCGGACCCAGGGCTCGAGGAAAGCCGACGCGGGTTTCGAGAGGACGTTATAAAGGCCGAAAGTGCCGGCCACTAAGAAGGGTAGATTCGAAATGACGTTCCAGAAGTTGGGGATCCCGAACATCGTGCGCGAGTCCGCAAACCGGTGGTAGGCGGGGTTCTGGGCGATCGGCTTGACGAACAGCATGCCGATCAGGCTTCCGCCCGTCAGGAGGCCCAGCAGCGCGAGTTTCCACCGGGAGGGGGGAGGGGGAGGCGGCACGTCAGGAGGTCCAACAGGACGCATGGTTGATGCGTTAGTATAGAGCCGGGCAACGCTATGGGCCACGAAATCGTCTACTGCGTCCGATGCGCCTCGCGCGTCGCCGGTATCGATTTCGAACGAGCCAAGGCCTTCCGCGTCGGGGGGAAGGTCGTCTGCGCCGCCTGCCTCCCGACGCTCACACCCGCCGAGCAGAAGGAAGTCTCCCTGTCGTCGACCAAGATGCGCGCCGTGAAGCAGCAGCCGCCGCCAAGCCACGGCACCTCCGTGCGGCTGACGGCGGTCCCGCGGCCCGAGACGCCGCCTCCCCCGTCCCGGAGCCCGCTGATCCTCGTGGGCGGGATCGGCGCCGTGGTCGTCGTCGTGGGCATCGCGACCCTGATGCTCCGGTCGACGCCCCCGCCCCCCGACCCCGCGCCGCCGCCGCCCCGGATCGAACCCGTCGTCAAGGCCCCGGCCGCGGCGCCGGTCGTCGAGCCGAAGGAAGAGGCCCCGCTGCGCGAAGCGCGGGAGGCGATCGAGGCCGCCCGGGCCCGCGCGAAAGCCTCCCCCAACGACCTGGACGTCCAGATCGCGGCCTGGGAGGAGGCGGCCCGCAAGGCCGCGCTCACGCCGCTGTTCCGCGATGCGAACGCGGCGCTCGCCGAGCTTCGGGAGAAGAAGGCCGCGCTGAAGCCGAAGGAGCCCGAGAAGCCCGTCGTCGTCGCCCCGCCGGAGACTCCGGCCAGGGCCCCCTCCGCCGAGGCGAAAGCCTACCAGAGCCGCTGGGACGCCGCGATGGCCAAGGCCTCCGCCCGGGACTTCGAGGGCGCGGTCGCCGACCTCGGCCGCGCGGCGGCGGAGATCGGCGACGACGCCGTCAAGAGCGACGCCCGCGCGGACGCCGATCTGATCCAGCGGGCGAGGACCCTGCTGAACGACGGGCAGGCGGCGATCTCGCGCCTGCCGCGCGGGCAGGCGATCGCGCTCCACCACCGGAGCGAGTCCGGGGAGCGCAAGCAGATCGAAGGGACGGTCCTTCGCGCGGGGAACGGCCGGGTCGAGATCCGCCGCGGCGACGACTCGGTCTTCATCGAGGCCGACGACGTCGCGGCCCGATCGCTCGGCGTCCCGGGCGACGCCGACCGCCGGGCCTTCGCCGTGCTCTGCCTACTGGAAGGCGACCGCGAGGGGGCCGAGCGGCTGGCGGGTGGCGAGGCCCTGGCGCCGCGCTACTGGGACTACGCGAAGGACGCGGCGGCGAAGGTTCCGAGGCCCTCCCCGAGGGATGTCGAAGCGCGCAACCGCTACTACGCCGCGGAGCGCGAGTTTGCGAAGAACGAGACGCTCGCGGCGGCGGTGGCGAAGTACAAGTCGCTCGCCGAGGACTATGCGGACACCCGCGTCGTGAAGTCCGAGGGCCTCCGCATCCGGAAGCGCGCCGAAGCGGGCCGGGACTACGTCTTCGTCGCGGGCGCGCTCAAGGGGACGGGGACCTTTGCCCTCGCGCCGGCGCCGCGGACCGACGTCGCCTGGATCTCGAAGGCGAACGTGGAGGGCGGGCCGGCGATCCTGGAGAACTACGTGGAGGCGGAGTTCGGCGCCCTGCCCGAAACGACCTACCGCGCCTGGGCCCTCGTCGGCGGCTGCTGCGCCGAGACCTTCACCTTCTTCCTGCAGACCACGGAGGCGACGGAGCCGCATCCGAAGACGAAGCAGAAGACGTCGATCGATCCCGGCAGCGAGCTGGCCTCCGTCGTCAAGAACACGATCAACGGTCTCAAGAAGACCCATGAAGAGCACAAGATCAAGGGCTCGAAGACCCATCCCAAGACCGCGGCGCGCTGGGAATGGGTGGTGATCCCCCTGCCGAAGTACGCGGGCGGGGGCGCGAAGAAGATCCGGCTCATCAGCGACCAGCAGGGCTTCGGCGTGGGGGCGATCGTCGTGAGCTCGATGCGCAGCGCCGCGATGGCGGACCCGGAGCTCAAGGAAGAGGTGGCGCGGGTCCGGTCGACCACCCTGGCGGCCCAGGACGGGCTCGTGGGATGGTGGCGCCTCGACGAGACCGCCGGCACGATCGCGTCCGACGCCGTCGAAGGCGGCCACGCGGGGACCCTGGTCGGCGGCCCCAAGTGGGGGCCGGGGAAGGTGGGGGGCGGTCTGAAGTTCGACACCGGGGACGAGGTGCAGGTCCCGGGCCCCTGGTCGCTCAAGATGATCACGGTGTCCGCCTGGGTGAGGCATGACGTTCTGAAGCCGGCGATCCAGCGCTACGTCACGGTGGGCGACGAGGCGGCGGTGATCCGCTGCCAGTCCGGAGGGGCGCAGTTCTACCTCCGGACGAACGGCGAGCACACGTCGATCGTCGTCCCGAACAGCCTCGAGGCCGGCAAGTGGACCCACGTCGTCGGCACCTGGGACGGGCTCGTGGCGAAGCTCTACAAGGACGGCGTGGTGATCGGCACGAAGACGCCCGGCGGCACGCTCAATGGGGAGGCGAGCCGGATCATCATCGGCTCGGCGGGGGAGGAGATGAAGGGGATGATCGACGAGGTGCGCCTCTATCACCGGGCGCTCTCCGAGGCCGAAGTGCAGAAGCTGTTCGCGGACGGCTCGGCGGGCACGATCGGGGAGATCGCGGCGACGCCCCCCGCGCCGCAGGGGAAGCCCTGGCGCCCGCTCTTCGACGGCACGACGACCTCGTGCATCCGGGGGACCCCGGGAGGCTGGCGGGCGGCGAACGGCGCCCTCGAGTTCATCACGGGCTCGAACGACGCGGCGCAGTCGCGGGACGACTTCGGCGACGGCGAGCTGCGGATACGCTTCGAGGTGAAGGACGCGGAGCGCTTCTGGCTCGTTTTCCGGCAGGGCACGGGAGGCGGATACGCCGTCGAGTTCGAAACGAACCTCAAGTCGCTGGAAGGGAAGCCCCACGATCTCGTCTTCGACGCAAAGGGAGATCAGGTCACGGCGACCCTCGACGGAAAGCCGGTTCCCCTGAGCGTGACGGGGGCGGCGAAGTCCGGCTGCCTCCAGTTCAACGCCCGCGGCAAGACCATCCGCATCCTGTCGCTCGATGTGCGGTAGTTTGGCCCGGCGTCACAGCCGCAGGAAGATCTTGCGGCGGTACATCCAGAGGCAGATCAGCCAGAGGACGAGGGTCCAGGACAGCGAGGCCCAGATCGGGCCGTAAGCGGTTTCGAAAAGCTCGCGGCCGAAGTGGGTCTGGATGGACTGCATCACCCAGCCCTTGAACATCTGCCACATGCAGTACATCGCCGTGCAGTTCATGCCGACGACGACGAAGGGGAAGGTCCATTTCTTCCAGCCGGCGATGTCGATCGCCGCGTAGAACGCCGCCAGGATCCAGAGCGTCCAGCCCGAGCAAAAGAGCGCCCAGGACGGCGTCCAGATCCGCTTCACGATGGGGCAGATCACCCAGCTCGAGTGTACGCCGGGCAGGATTTGCGGGTCGCAGAGGACGCTCACCGCGAAGCAGGCCGCGCCGGCGGCCAGCAGGATCTTCAGCTTCTCCTTCGGCTCGCGCGGCCCGCGCAGGAGTTCGCCCGCCATGACGCCGATCAGCATCGTCGCCGTGGAGGGGATGAAGTTCAGGGTCGAGTAGCCGCCGCCGTTGAACTTGAACTTGTGGGGCGGGAAGAGGTTGAGGAACCAGAGGTCGAAGGCCTGGCCGAAGTTCGCGTTCATGCTCCAGTGGGCCGCGAAGCCGGAGAGCTTTTGGGCGTCCTGCCTCACGCCGATCGCGGTCCAGTCGGTGCCGGCCCCGGGGGCCGGATAGAGCGCGAAGCAGAGCCAGTAACCGACCAGGATCCCGGCGAGCGTCGCCAGCTGGACGCGCAGGCCGCGTCCCTCCAGCAGCACCAGGAAGGTGTAGCCCAGCCCGATCTGGCTCAGCACGTTCACGAAGGCCCAGTCGGTCTGCTTCGCGCCGTTCGACGTGAGGAAGACGCCGAGCAGGATCAGGAGCAGCGAGCGCCAGAGCGCATGGCCGACGATGCGCCCCTGCGAATCGCCCTTCGCGCGCCGGCTCGCGACCGAGTAGGGGACCGCGACGCCGACCATGAACATGAACGAAGGCTGGACGAGGTCCCAGAACGAGCAGGAGCGCCACTCGGGATGGCTGAACTGGTAGCTCAGGAAGTTCCAGACCGGGCCGGTCTTGACGCCGGCCGAGAGCTTGTGGATCTGGAACGCGGAGGTCGCCAGGACCAGCATGAGGAAGCCGCGGTAGGTGTCGAGCGAGACGAGCCGCTCGGGCTTCGGCGGGGAGTAGGGAGGCGGGGTCTTCTCATTGTCCATCCGGACTCCTTAGTGCGTTCCGCGACCGGCGAAGTAACTCAGGTTACAAAGCCGTCGCGGCTCTGGATGTGGCGGACAAAGCCCTCGGCGGTCTTGAAGCCCGCCTCCATCCCGCGGGCGCGCTGCATGGGCTCGTGGTACCTGTCGTAGAAGCCCGGCGGATCCTGGCTCACGTGGGCGTAGCAGGCCTCCTTCTTCCGGGCCTCCGTCGACGTGATGTCGACGTAATGCGTCGGATGGAAGTGCTGGGTCTGGGCCCCCGGGTTCACCTCGAAATAGTAGAGCGCGAATTTCCGGCCCAGCCGCAGCCAGGCGTCGTAGACGAGCAGCGAGATCGTCCGGTGGTCGCGGTGGGTGTCCACCGGCCAGTGGGTGAGGACGATGTCCGGCTTCTCCTCCGCGAGGATCTTGCGCAGGTCGTCGTAGCGGGTGGGATTCACCTCGGTCTGCCCGTCGATCTGTCCCGCGAAGACTGCGCGGCACTTCAGGATCGCGCAGGCCTTCTCGATCTCGGCCGAGCGGATCGCCGCCGCCTCGTCGTGGGTCTTCCCCTTGATGCCGCCTTCGCCGCGGGTGAGGTAGAGGTTGACCGCTTCGTGGCCGAGATCCGCGTAGCGCGCGATCGTGCCGCCCGCGCCGGACTCGGGATCGTCGGGATGCCCGCCCGCGGCGATGATCTTGAGCTTCTTCTTGTCCTGGGGCGCCGGGAGGGGGAGCAGCGCGGCGGCGCCGCCGAGGAAGAGGTCGCGACGGCTGATCTCGTTCATTGCCCTACACTACGCCGGAGCGCCGGGTTCGCGTCGGCCCCGGTAGCCCGACCAGCGGAAGAACAGCCTGAGGACCCAGGGAAAGTGGCGCTGGAGGAAGACGGCGAGCTTCCCGTGGCCGGTGAGGATGATCTCGCGGCGCCGGCCGGCGATCGCCCGCGCGATCTTGCGCGCTGCGGTCTCGACGGACATCACGATCCACTTCGGGTAGGGGTCGCCCTGCCCGGGGTGGTGGACGCCCTGGTTGTCGACCTGGCGGAAGTCGCTCTCGACGAAGCCCGGGCTGACGAGCGTGACGGAGACGCCCTTGGGCCGGAGCTCGAGATACAGCGCCTCGGCGAGGGAGCGCACCGCGTACTTGCTCATCGAGTAAGCGGCCGTCGCGGGCACGGTCACGTGGCCGCTGACGCTGCCGACGAGGGCGAGGCGGCCGCCGCACTTCTCCAGCTCCGGCATCGCCGCCTTTACGGTGTGGAGGACGCCGAAGACGTTGGTCTCGAACTGCCGGCGGAAGTCGTCCGTCGTGAGCTGCTCGACGGGCCCGACCACGCCGAAGCCGGCGTTGGCGACCACGACGTCGAGCGCGCCGAACTTGGCGACGGCGGCGGCCACGGCGGCGCGGACCTCGTCCTCGCGCGTGACGTCGCAGCGCAGGGGGAGGGCCTGGCGGCCGAGCCCCTCGATGTCGCGCGCGAGTTTTTCGAGGAGCTCCAGGCGCCGCGCGGCGACCGCGACGTTCGCCCCCTGGCGGGCGAGCTCCAGCGCGAGCGCCCGGCCGATGCCCGCCGAGGCGCCGGTGACGAGCGCGGTCTTGCCGGCCAGTCGCATCCGGCGGCTACGTCTTGTCCCCGAGGAGGCCGCGGACGTACTTGTAGTTCGCCGCCATGTCGTCCTTGATGGCTTTCGTGGGCGCCGAGGTCTCGAGCATCGCCCAGCCCTCGAATCCGCTCTGGAGCACGGATTCGACGAAGCGGGGCATGTCGATCGGCCCCTTGCCCAGGAAATGCGGGTTGTCCTTGATGTGGAGCTGGCAGATGCGGTCCTTGCCGAGCCATACGACTTCCTTGTACACGTCGTACTTCTGGGCGAAGGAGTTGCCGACGTCGTAGTAGACCTTCACGGCGGGCGAGCCGACCTGGTCAAGGATCCACGCATTGTCCTCTGCGGAGATCGTGTTCTCGAGGCCGAGGATCACGCCGGCCTTCTGGGCCAGGGGGGCGAGCACCTTCAGCCGCTCGGCGGTCGCCTTCTGCTCCTCGCGCTCCTTGATCTGCTGCTTTCCGAAGAAGGGGAGGAGGATCACCTTGCAGCCCAGGCCCGCCGTGGCGGCGATCGACTGTTCCACCCACTTAGGGCCGTTCGGGTGGGCCTTGAGATTGTCGCGGTGAAGGATCTCGAGGCAGGTCCCTCCGATGGGCATCCCGGTCTTCTTCGACTCCTCGACCCAGGTCTTCTGCCGCTCGGGGTCGGCCATCGGGAGCTTGTCCTCGCCCTTCTTTTCGTCGTTCTTGCCGAGCGAGACCTGGACCCCGTCCACGCCCGCTTCCTTGCCCAGGGCGAAGGCGCCGATCTTCCCTTCCTGCGCCAGGTTCCAGTCGGTTGCGCCGACCCGGATGTTCGCGGCGCGGCGGAGGGCCTCAGGGCCCGAGCAGCCGGAGGCTCCCAGCACCGCCAGCGCAGCGGCGCCGAAGGCGCTTTGTTCCAGAAAGTTGCGTCTAGTGGTCTTCATGGCTCCTCCCTTGCAACGAAACAAACGGTTTACTTCGTTTCAATCCAGCACGTTGAAACGAAACAAACGGTTTGTTTCGTTTCACGATCCCTGGGCCCCCACCTTATCAAACGGCGGAGGGGATTGCGAGAAGGGCGAATTCTCCGACTTCCAGGGGCTAGAATGTATTGATCGGGAGGCGCGGGCGGGCCTAGAATCGCCGCC
>JACQFK010000377.1 GCA_016200125.1 Planctomycetota bacterium | reverse complement strand
GCATCACGCATCACGCATCAGGCATCACGGGGAGGGGGAGAGGGCCGTCCCCTCCGTGATTCGTGACGCGTGATCCGTGATTCGAACCTGATATGGAAATCCGCAGGGGTATCGGCGTTTCGGCCGGCTACGCGATCGGCGAAGCCCTGGTCTTCGACCGCGAGGAATTCCGCATCTCGCGGCGCACCATCCTGCCCCGCGAGATCGACGGGGAGATCGAGCGCTTCCGCAAGTCCGTCCAGGCCGCCGTGGGGGAGATCCGGGGCCAGCTGGCCGGGATGTCCAAGAAGGTGCGGGACGTCGCCGGCTCCATCCTCGAGGCGCAGGTGACCCTGCTCCAGGATCCCACGCTCGCCGAGGAGATCATCGGGGAGATCCGCAACCACGCGCACACGGCGGACTTCGCCGCGTCGCGCACCCTGCGCCGCAAGATCAAGCTCCTCGAGGATTCCGACTCCGAGGGCTTCGCCAAGCGCGTGCTCTCCGACTTCATCGAGCTCGAGAAGGCGCTGCTCCGCCATCTGGTGGGCGCCAAGAAGGACGACACGCCCCAGCTGGCAGGGAAGGCGGTCATCGTCGCGCACGACCTGTCGCCCAGCCAGACCATCAAGCTCGACCGGACGAAAGTCCTGGGCATCCTGACGGAGGTGGGCGGCCTCACGTCGCACACCGCGATCGTGGCCAAGTCCCTCGGCATCCCCGCGGTGGTCGACGTGGCGTCCATCGGAAGCGACGTGGCCACGGGCGAGACGGTCATCATCGACGGCACCACGGGGACCGTGATCGTCGATCCCGACGAGGCCACCCTCAAGCGCTACCAGGCGATGGAGCGCAACTACCTCCTCATCGAGCAGCGGCGCGCCAAGGAGCTCCACGACCTCCCGGCCATCACGACGGACGGGACGCGGGTCGAGATCTTCGCCAACATCGAATCGCCGGAGGAGATCCCCACGGCGCTGAACCACGGGGCGGAGGGCATCGGCCTCTACCGCACGGAGTTCCTCTACCTGGGCCACAACTTCAGCCCCACGGAGAAGGACCACCAGGACGCCTACAACCGCGCGGTGTCGCTGCTGGGCAACCGCCGGATCATCATCCGCACCCTGGACCTCGGGGCGGACAAGATGCCGCACGACAACGTTGCCGAGCGCGAGTCCAACCCCTTCCTGGGGACGCGCGCGATCCGGCTCTGCTTCGAGAAACCGGAGATGTTCAAGATCCAGCTCCGCGCGATCCTTCGCGCCGCGTCCAGCGGCAAGGTCGAGATGATGATCCCGATGATCTCGTCCCTCGCCGAGGTCCGCCGGGTGAAGGAGATCGTCGACGAGGTCCGCCAGGAGCTGCGCAGCCACGAGGAGCCCTCGGGCGAGGGCATGAAGCTCGGCATCATGATCGAGGTGCCCTCGGCGGCCGTCGTGGCCGACATGCTGGCGCCGCACGTCGACTTCTTCAGCGTGGGCACGAACGACCTGATCGCGTACTCGGTCGCGGTGGACCGCGCGAACGGCCGCGTGGCGCCGCTCTATCAGCCCGCCCATCCCGCGGTGATCCGCCTGCTCAAGGGGGTGATCGACGCGGGGGCGAAAATGGGCAAGTCGGTGTCCGTCTGCGGCGAAATGTCGAGCGACATCAACTTCACGCTCCTGCTCCTGGGGCTGGGCCTGCGCAATTTCAGCGTGGTGCCCTTCATCATCCCCGACCTGAAGAAGCTGATCCGCTCCGTGTCCATCCAGGAGGCCCAGGCCATCGCGGCCAAGGCGCTGACCTTCGACGATTCGGCAGCCTGCCTGGAGTACCTGAAGTCGGAAACCCAGCGCTTTCTTCCTGACACGGCCTGAGCGGATTCGCGAATCGGGGGAAGTTCCGCCTCGCGTGCGGGTCATATCCTGAGAAGCGGAACCCGGCTTGACTCTCGCGTGTTGGATACTATAGGATTATCAGCACAATTTCCCTGCGGCCGGTCCGTCCTGGTATGAGTCGACGAGGGCGAGTTATGACGAGATTCCTGAGCGCACTCCTCCTGATCCCCGCGCTCGCGATCCCCGCGGCCGCCGGCGAACAGGACAGCGTCAAGCTCAAGAGCGGCCGGGTGCTCACCGGCCTCGTCCTCGTCGACGAAGCCAACCGCGAAGGCTTCACCGTCCAGCGCTGGGATACGGGCGGCACCGTGTTCATCCGCTGGGCCCAGATCAGCGACGGGGAGCGCGCCCGTCTCTCCAACCGCGTGACCGAGGTCAAGATCCTCGGCCTGATGCTCGACGGCGTCCGCGCGATGACGGCGGGCCGCGACGTGGTGGGCGTGCTCGTCAAGGAGGACAACGCCAGCCTCCACATCAAGACCAAGGATTCGAAGGCGCCGGTCCAGGTCCCCAAGAGCGCGCTGCTCCGCCCGCACGAGATGCTCAAGGTGCCGGAGGCGGACGCCTACAGCCCGGACGAGATGGTGGATCTCCGCCTCGCGAAGGCGAACGAGAAGGACTACGCCTCCATGAAGGAGGTCGGCCTCTTCGCCGCCTCGGTGAAGCTCTACGAGCGGGCCAAGGAGTTCTACCAGAAGGCCGCCGCCGTCGCCGACGCCAAGTCCAAGGAGGAGGTCGAGGAGATCCTCACCCGGAACGAGTCCCTGATCCGGGAAGGCAAGGCCGCGGCCCTCGCGGCCCAGGTGAAGGACTTCGTCGCGGAGATCGAGTTCGCCAAGGCGCTCGAGGCCGCCAAGAAGCTCCTCAGCGAGTTCAGCGACACCGAGGTCGCCAAGCAGAACAAGACTCTCGCGGACGACATCCAGAAGAAGGCCAAGGACTACGAGAGCAAGCGCACGGAATACCTGGCGGAGAACGTCCCCCAGGCCTACAAGGACCGCCGCGCCTCGCTCTTCAGCCAGTACGGCAGCACCAAGTACAAGATCGCCGAGGCGCTGGCCCACGCGAACAAGATCGACGAGGAGGTCGTCGCGGAACTGGCCAAGCGGATGAAGGCGACGCCCGAGGAGATCACGGCCGCCTGGGCCAAGCGCGAGCTCAAGCCCCGGAGCGTGGGCTACGGCGACGGCTCCTGGATCGTGAAGGGCGGCCAGGACGGCGGCCTCGACACCGACGCCAAGACCCAGCCGAACAACAACGCCAACAGAGACCAAGGACGAGTGGTGGGCCACCGCGTCGACCTCCGACCGCCGCAACTTCGTGGAGTCCGAGTACGCCAAGAACTCGGGCGCCGTGAAGAAGGAGGTCAAGACCAAGAAGTGCAGCGTCTGCAACGGGGAAGGCATCCGGAAGGAGACCCGGCAGGGCGTGGTCTGCGACTGCAAGTGCCTGCGCTGCCACGCGTCCAAGGAAGACGACATCATCGTCTACCAATAACGGGCAGCTCCGGCCGATATAAGGGGTGATGAGGCGCTTCACCCTGCTCCTGTGCCTGCCGGCCCTCTGCGGCTGCTACCTCCTCACCCAGGCGCAGGGTCAGCTCCGCCTCCTCCTCAACTCCCGCAGCATCGACAAGCTTCTTGCCGACCGCAGCGTCCCCGACGACATCAAGCTCAAGCTGCTGCTCGTGCGGGAGATCAAGGCCTTCGGGGAGCAGGATCTCGGGCTGAAGCCCTCCTCGAACTACGAGTCGTTCTATGACACGAAGGGCCAGCCGATCACCTACATCGTGTCGGCCTCCCGCAAGGACCGCTTCGAGCCCTACATCTGGTG
>JACQFK010000376.1 GCA_016200125.1 Planctomycetota bacterium | reverse complement strand
GCCCTGCTGCAGGAGGGCGTCGTCGGTCATCCCGGCGATCGTGCGGGCCGCCGCCAGAAACATCGCGTCCGTCACGCGATCCGTCTTCGCGCTGAGGACGCCCCGGCCCACGCCGGGGAAGACGTACACGTTGTTGCACTGGCTGGTCCCGGGAAAGGGGCTGCCGGCCGCCACGAGCGCGGATCCGCGGATCGCTTTCCGGGCGCGCTCCGGGCTGCATTCCGCCCGGTCGGTGGGATTCGACAGCGGAAGCACCAGCGGACGGTCTCCCAGCCGACCCAGCATCTCCGCGCTGAACAGGTCCGGCGTTCCGGTCGCTCCGATCAGGACCGTCGGCTCGGCCGCGCGGACGGCCTGGTCGAGCGTCATCGCGCGCTGGTCGCGGGCGAAGGCGGCTTTCGGCGCGGACAGATGCGGCCGGTCGGACGTGACGAGGCCTTTCGAATCCACGAGCCAGATCCGGTCGCGGGCCCGATCGGGCGGGATGCCGGACTCTCCGAGAGCGGCGGTCAGCATCCGGGCGATCCCGATCCCTGCGCTACCCGCGCCGGCGATCACGATGCGCTCGGCGGCGAGGCGGCGCCCGGTGACGCGTTCGGCGGCGAGCACGGCGGCGAGGGCTACCGCGCCCGTCCCCTGGATGTCGTCGTTGAAGCAGAAGTAGCGGTCCCGGAAGCGGTCCAGGAGCCGGCAGGCGTTGGCCTGGGCGAAGTCCTCGAACTGGATGAGCACCCCGGGGAAGGTCCGCGAAGCCGCCTCCATGAACTCCTCCACCAGCTCGTCGTAGGCGGCGCCTCTCAGCCGCGGCGCGCGGCGGCCCAGGTAGTGGGGATCGAGCCGGATCTCCTCGCGGTCCGTGCCGGTGTCCAGGCACACGGGCATCACCTCGGAGGGGGGGATGCCCGCGGCGGCGACGTAGAGCGAAAGTTTTCCGATGGGGATTCCCATGCCGTTGGCGCCGAGGTCGCCCAGCCCGAGGATCCGTTCGCCGTCGGTGACGACGATGACCCTCACGCGGGGGAAGGGCCAACGGGAGAGGATCGCGCCGATCCGGCCGCGGTCTTCGGGCGTGAGGTAGAGGCCCCTCGCCCGGCGGAAGATCCGTCCGAAGTTCCGGCAGGCGAGACCCACGGTCGGCGTGTACACGATCGGGAGCAGCTCGGGAAGGTGATCCAGGAGGACGCGGTAGAAGAGGGTCTCGTTCCGGTCCATGAGCGCGACGAGGTGGATGTACCGCTCGAGATCGTCGGACTTCCGGCGGAAGTTCTCCATCACGCGCGCGGCCTGCTCCTCCATCGTGCAGACCCGGGGAGGGAGGAGTCCGCGGAGTTCGAGCTCGTCCCGTTCGCGCTCCGTGAACGCCGTCCCCTTGTTGAGCAGGGGGAAGGTCAGCAGATGCTCGCCCAGCACGGGGCAGAGCAGAACCCGGCCGTCCGGCTCCTGCCGGACCACCCGGAACCCGTGCGCTCCGTCGTTCATCGGATCAGGCCGGTCCGGTAGCGGGCCACGGAAGCGGGCTGGTCCAGGATCGGGAACAGCAGCGACTCCTCGACTTCGAAATGGGCTTCGAGGAGGCCGAGGAGCCGCTCGGCCCGGCGGGCGAAGGCGTTGTGATCGGGCAGGGTCTCGTTGGCGAGGCAGTGCAGTTCCTCGATCCAGCGGCGCATGAGCTGGTGCTCGCTCTGGAGGGCCTGAGTGAAGGGGACGAGGCCGCCGGCCATCCGCCGGTCGACGGCGGGATAGAGGACCTTCTCCTCGAGCGCCAGCTGCGGGAGCAGGCAGTCCCGGAGCGTTCCGATCGCGCCGTTCATCAGCGCGATCTGTTCGGATTCGTTCACCTCGTGGAGGGTGTCGATCGTGCGCTCCAGGCCCAGCAGCTGCCGCTGGACGCGCTGGAGATCCTGGCGGATCGACGCCGTTTGCGGGAGCTCACGCTCGACCGGAGCGTCGCGCGAAATCTCGGTCATCAGCAGCGCGGTGAACGCCAGGGTCAGGGCCAGGGCGATCAGAGTCCGGGTCTTGGGATGGGCCCACATACCGCACCTCCTTCGGGCGCCTCGCCGGAGAGGTCGATCAGGTTCGGGACCGGGGCGCTGAGGAGCGCCTGGATCAGCCGGTCGCTGGCTCCAGCCTCCTTCAGAGCGGAGATCTCCTCACAGGTCGGCCGGGCTTCGAGGCCGTCCCTCCAGATCTTGCTCAGGATCGCCTCTTCACCGAATCCGGACTTCAGCAGCTTCACGACATCCTGGACCGAGAGCGGGGGAGGGGGCGCAGGAGCCGGGGTCCAGGCGGGATAGGGCAGGGGCTCGAACACGCAGCCTGCCAGGAGCAGGAGCAGCGCCGCGAACCCCGGACGCCGGGCCTTGTCCGTCATGGTGTAGAAGGAGCAACCTGCGTGCCAGCGAAGGCCTCCCCGGCGGCCCCCCGGAACGCGAACAAGTCCCTGGGAAGCCGGGAGTTTTCTCTCCCATGAGCCATGGCGGCCCCCGGGGTCATCCGGCGGCCCGGGAGTCGGGTACGCTGATTCTCGAGGGGCGCGTCAGGAAGAACTCCATCTCCTCCCAGCGGGTCCGCGCATCCGCGTAGCCGAGATCGTAGAGCCGGTCGGTGAAGCGGGGATCGACCCAGAGGTAGCTCAGCAGTCCCGCCACCCGCTCATTCCAGCCGCCGGCGGCCCGGGCGGCGAGCCGGAGCATCCGGCAGCGGGGAGGACCGAGGCTGGCCGCAAGCGTTCCCACGTCGATCGTGGGGCGGATGACCAGAAGGTCGATCAGCCGGCGATTCAGCATCTCGGATGAGCCGGGCCCGGCGGCCAGGGCATGGTTGATCTCCCTGATCCTGGACAGGTCCGCTTCGATCCGGTCCACCACCATCGAATCCAGCAGGATTCCGAAGGTCTCGGCGATGCTGCCGCGGGCCGGCCCCGGCGACGGTACCGACTGCCGGGAAGGCCCCGGGTCGATCACCAGGATGCGCTCCGCTCCGAGCCGGATCAGCGGCGAGAGCGGATATTGCTGGCGGACGTTGCCGTCGCCGTAGAGGCCGTCGCCGATGCGGACCGGAGAGAAGAGGAGCGGGAGGGCTCCGGAGGCCATGATGTGATCCATCGTCAGCGACGCCGCCACGCCGATGCCGTGATCCCGGGTCCAGCCCGCGAGGGAAGGGAGTCCCTGGAAGAAGGTGACGCTCTTGCCCGTGTCGTAGGAGCTCGCCGTCAGCGCGACGGCCGTCAGGCGTCCGGAAACCAGGTTCTCTTCCACCCCGGTCAGACTCGCGCAACGGGAGACGAAGCGCCGGATGGGGCGGTCGTCGAACAGGCCCTTGAAGGTTCCGTGGGAGTCGTGAGCCTGGCGGATGCACTCCCGGAGCAGTCCGAGGATCGAATAGCCTCGGCCGCTGGGGAACATGTCGAAGATCTCCGTAGGATCGAGGCGTCTCCAGCTCTCTCTCAAGTTCGCCACGGCGTCTCCGAGCTGCTCCCCTCCGGCGAGGCCCATGGCGTTGGCGGCGCCCGCGGAAACGCCGGCGATCAAGGGAAGCGGGAGGCGCGGCAGGCGGTCCGCGATCAGGGCGAGGACGCCCACCTGGTAGGCGGCCCGTGCGCCGCCGCCGAGGAGGGCGGTACCCAACGCCGGGGAGGACCGGTTCGGGCCGTTCATCGCCGGAAGACGGTGCAAGCGGCATGCCCTCCGAAGGGCGCCGGATTCCGGGCCCCCGGGCGGGCCGGGGCTCGGGAATCCCCGCTCCCTCGAGGCAATTTCCGCTCCGCGGCGGGCCCTGCAGGGGACGATCCGGATGGCCGGAGACTTGCTCCGTCACGCCTTGGTTGAGGAGCAGGCCCATGAACATCTCGGAGATCTGCACCCGGGGGGTGAAGTCCTGCCGACCCCAGGACGACCTCGCCGCCGCGGCGGCCATCATGTGGGAGCGCGACTGCGGCGCGGTCCCCGTGCTCGACGAGGCCGGCAAGCTCGTCGGCGTCATCACCGACCGCGACATCTGCATCGCCGTGGCCACCCGGAAGCGCCTCGCGTCGGAGATCCCGGTCGTCGAAGTGATGTCGGGAAAGGCCGTGGCCTGCCGGACCGGCGATTCGATCCAGGAGGCGCTGAGACTCATGCGCGAGGCCCGGATCCGCAGGCTCCCCATCCTGGACGAGAAGGGCGCGCTCAAGGGGATCGTGTCCGTGAACGACATCATCCTCGCCGTACGGGACCTCAAGGCGACGCCGGG
>JACQFK010000023.1 GCA_016200125.1 Planctomycetota bacterium | reverse complement strand
CCGCGTTCTCCATGGCGATGAGCCTCGCCTCGGCGTCGGGTGCGTCGGGCCGCAGGGCGGTGTTGATGCCGAAAGGCGAGGCGGGACAGAGCGCCGCGGCGGCCGGATGCGGAGGAAGGGCGACGCTGAAGCTGCTCCAGCCGGTGGGCGGGGGCGCGGTCTGGAGCGCGGGGGGCGCGGCCGCCGAGCAGCCGGCGACGACGAGGAGGAGCGCGGCCGAGAGTCGATTCATCCCGGTAATCGACCGGAGCGCCGCTGCTGTTACAGAAAAACTAGGCTCCCGTCTTCACCCGGTTCTGGATCTTGATGAGCTCCTCGAGGGGCAGCGCGCCGGAGCCGTCGAGCGTGCTCCCGAAGATGCGGATGTCGTCAAGGATCCCGCGGTAGGTCCGCTCGGGGGCCATCGGGCGGGTCATCGGCGTGACGTTGCCGATCGTAAGCACGGGAGAGATCTTCGCGCCCGAGGGGCCGCGATTGTATTCGCAGGCATTGATGAGCTTCGGGTCCTGATTCGTGGTTCCGATGTAGAACTTCACGTGGCTGGAGGCCAGGCCGGAGTCGTAGGTCACGGCGAAGAAGCGCCACTTCGCGGAAGCCTCCGCGCCGGCGTTCGTGGCCTTCGAGTCATACAGCGGAATCTGCTCCGGCTTGCTCCGCGCGGCCGACTGCTCGGCCCACTGGCCGATGCCCAGCTGCAGGCTGCCGTCGCTGCGGAACACGAGCTCGACGCCCTCGTTGATCTTGCCGGGGTTGAACCAGCTCAGAATGCGGCTGCCGCCGCCGGCGAACTTGTCCGACGCGCCTTCCTTCACGTCCCAGTTGATCGTCCAGCCGGTGATCGTGAACGATTTCAGGTTCTTCAGGTTCTCGATGCCGGCGCCGCCGCCGAGGTCCACCGCGTAGGCGCCCGCCATCTTGTCGAAATCCAGGGCCGAGGGCCCGCTGTTCGGGGCCGCCGTGGCGGTCCAGGACGGCTTCTGGGGGGTCATCTGGGCCGTGGGGAATCCGGCGCCCGACGCGCCGCTGTTGGCGGGAGTCGTGCCCGCGTTCTCCTTGAAGCAGAGCTCGACGAGGAGCACCGGCGGGAGCGTCGTCCGCGCCGCCGCCTCGGGCTTCTTCTCCTTCTCCTTGGCGGCGGAGGCCTCCTTGAACTTCGCCTCGTTCCGCTTCCACCAGATCGTCAGTTCCTTGATCGTGGGCCAGATCTCCCCGGTGATCTTCTTGATGGCCTTCACGATCTCGGGCTGCACCTTGTCGTACACCGCCTTGTACTCGGCCTTCAGGTTCGTCCCCTGCTTCGTCTTGTCGGCCTCGATCCGCGCGTCCTCGGCGAAGAGGGCGGTAACGGCGACGTGGCCCGGGAAGTCGGCGATCGCCCAGATCGCCCCGACGGCGGCGTTGGGGTCGGTTCCCTTGAGCGACTCCTCGAACATCGCGAGCGACGATTCGTGGCCCACCCTGCCGATGGCCGCGACGAGCTTCGAGGCCACGTAGGGATTCTTCTTGTAGCCCGCGAGCGCGCCGCCCAGCACCGCCGCGGCCTGCGGGATGCCGCGGAAATGGCCGAGGGCTTCGGCCGCCGAGGTTACAAGCACGAAGTTCATGTCGCTCGCGGTGGCGCCCAGGAACCGGGCGAGCGGCGGGACCATGACCTTGTCCTTGGGTTCGACGTCGCCGTAGGTCAGGATCGCCAGCGCTTTCTCGGGGATGGTTTTACATTCCTTGATCTTCACGTCGAACTCGGCGACGGCCTTCTTGCCGGCCTCTTCGTTGGCCTTCTTCTCGTCCTGGGCGGCCTTCTTCTCCTCCTGCGGAGTCTTCTTGTCGTCCTGGGCCGGCTTGGCGGCCTGCTGGGCGCCGATGGGGAGGGCGAGGAAAAGCAGAACCAGGGCGACGAGGATGCGGGAAGCGGTGGAGTGGACCATGGGGCGCCCTCCTACACGTAACCGAGCCCGTTCCGAGATGGTTGTCCCGCCCGTGCCTGGAAGCTCGCCCATCTCTAAGTGTATATATAGGATTCCGCAAAGTACACCCGAACTTACACGAATTCGTTGCCCTTTCCCCCGGCCTTCCGCTATCTTCGCCCAGCGTGGGATTCAAGATCGGCCTCGTCCAGATGCGCTGCACGGACGACGCGCGCGAGAACCAGGCCGCGGCCGAAGAGGGCGTCCGCCGCGCCGCGAAACGCGGCGCGAAGATCGTCTGCCTCCCCGAGCTCTACCGCAGCCTCTACTTCTGCCAGTCCGAGGACCACGCGAACTTCGCCCTCGCCGAGGCGGTGCCCGGCCCCTCGACGAAGGCCCTCGGCGCGCTGGCGAAGAAGCTGAAGATCGCGATCGTCGGCTCGCTCTTCGAGCGCCGCGCGGCGGGCGTCTACCACAACACGGCCGTCGTGCTCGACGCCGACGGGAAGCACGTCGGCACCTACCGCAAGATGCATATCCCGGACGACCCGCTCTACTACGAGAAGTTCTACTTCACGCCGGGCGACCTCGGCTTCCAGGCCTTCGACACGAAGCACGGCCGCATCGGCACGCTCGTGTGCTGGGACCAGTGGTACCCCGAGGCGGCGCGCCTCACCGCGCTGCGTGGACCGACGGTCCTCTTCTACCCCACCGCGATCGGCTGGCACCCCAGCGAGAAGAAGCAGTGGGGCGAGTCCCAGACGGCCGCGTGGCAGACCATCCAGCGCTCTCACGCGATCGCCAACGGCATCTACGTCGCCGCGGTAAACCGCGTGGGCCACGAGGGCGCGAAGGGCGGCGGCATCGAGTTCTTCGGCTCCTCGTTCATCTGTGATCCCTACGGGCGCACGATCGCCGAGGCCTCCCGGAACAAGTCCGAGGTGCTCGTCGCGGAGGTGGATCCGAAGGCCGTCGAGACCGCGCGCCAGCACTGGCCCTTCCTGCGCGACCGGCGCATCGACGCCTACGGCCCGATCACCGAGCGGAGCCTCGAGAAGCGATGACCCTGCGCGGGTTCTCGATGCCCGCCGAGTGGGCCCCCCACCGCGCCACCTGGATCGCCTGGCCCCACCACAAGGAAGACTGGCCGGGCAGGTTCGAGCCGATCCCCTGGGTCTACGCCGAGATCGTCCGCGTCCTCTCGCGCAACGAGCGCGTCCGCATCCTCGCAGGGGATGCCGCCCAGGCGAGAGGGGTGCTGGGAAGGGCCGGCGTTGATCTCGTCCGCGTCGACTTCTATCCCATCCCGACGGACCGCGTCTGGACGCGCGACTCGGGGGCGATCTTCGTGACAAACGGCGCGAAGAAGATTGCGACGCATTGGAAGTTCAACGGTTGGGCCAAGTATCCCAACCACAAGAAGGACGATCTCGTCGCGGCGCGCATCGCGAAGGCGATCCGCGTGGAAGAGTATCCCGTGGTCGTCGACGGCCGGGAGATCGTGATGGAAGGCGGCGCGATCGACGTCGACGGACGCGGGACGCTGATGGCGACGGAGGAGTGCCTGCTCTCGACGCTGCAGGCGAGGAACCCCGGGCTCGGCCGCGAGGGATATGAGCGCGTCTTCCGCGACGTGCTCGGCATCAAGCGCGTGGTCTGGCTCGGGCGCGGCATCGCGGGCGACGACACGCACGGCCACATCGACGATCTCGCCCGCTTCGTGGCGCCGGGGCGCGTCGTGCTCTGCCAGGAGAAGGACAGGTACGACGCCAACTACAGGCCGCTGAAGGAGAACCTCGAGCGGCTGCGGGCGGCGAAGCTCGAGGTGATTCCCCTTCCGATGCCGGCGCCGATCGTCTTCGAGGGCCAGCGCGTCCCGGCGAGCTACGCCAACTTCTACATCGCCAACGGCAGCGTGATCGTCCCCACTTTCAACGATCCCCAGGACCGCCAGGCGCTGGGGATCCTTGCCGACTGCTTCCCCGGCCGCGAGATCGTCGGGATCCACTGCCTCGATTTCGTCTGGGGCCTGGGCACCCTCCACTGCGCGACGCAGCAGGAACCCGCCTGATTCTCCACAAATCAATGAAGTCACTTTATGGCATCTTTTGCCATAAACCGACTTCGTTGGTTTATGGTGCCTTCTCCGCCAGGTACTGCTCGCGGGCCTTCGAGAAGTCGGCCTGCGGATCGCACTTCAGGATCTCGTAGGCGCTCTGCAGCCGGGCCCGGAAGGCCGAAGCGCCCGGATCTCCTCCAGCGCGACCGACACGGGCTCGAGTTTCGACAGCGTCACCGTCGTGAAATGGCGGGACAGCGCCTCCCGGAGCCGGGAGTGGGCCCGGTCGCAGCTGGCGTGGACCGCCTCGATCGGGAGGTCGAGCCGGTCGGCGATCTCCTTCCGGGAGAGGCCCGACCGGTAGTGAAGGTCCACGATCTGGCGGTCGTAGGCCGACATGCCCTCCAGCGCCCGCTCGAGCAGGGCGTCCATCTCGCGGCGGATCGCCATCGACTTCGCGCTCCGGCGCTTCGGGTCGACCACCTCGTCGAGTTCGTCGCCGGTCCCCGCGCGCGACTTGCGGTAGGAGAGATGGCGGGCGATTCCGAGCAGCCAGAGGGTCAGCCGCTCCGGCTTCCGGCCGGCCTTGAGCCCCTCGAGGCCGGCAATCATGGCCTCCTGGGCGATGTCCTCGGCGTCCACGATGTGGACCCCGCGCTTGATGATGAATTCCTTCACGCGGTGATGGTAGGCGCGGTAGAGTTCCTCGCCGGCGGCAGCATCCCCCGCGGCCCAGCGCGCGATGGCGTCGTCCATGTCAACCTCCCCCACCAGGCAGTGCGTCCAGCGCCCGAAAACTCGACAGGGAAAATCGCATTTTCGTGAAAAAAGTCAAAGATCTCCCGGAATGCACAATTGATGATGAATATCGTATGGCTCCTGGCCTTCGCCCTGCAGGAAGATCCGAAGGTCCTGGAGTCGAAGGCCCGGGACAAGGCGCTGGAGATGCGGCAGTCCGCATCGTCTTGTCGATCGCCGACCCGGCGAAATACCCCCCGCCGCCCCCGGAGCCGGTCCCCCTGAAGCCGCCGGCCCAGAAGCCCCAGACCCTGCCGTCCCCCGAACCGCCGAACTTCTGGAACGCCTCGGTGACGGACTGCGACATCATCCGCGACCATCTGAAGATGAAGCCCGTCACCCATCCGGCGGGCAACGGGAAGTCCTGGGTGCCCTGCCAGGTGATGCAGCGGACGACGATCGGGCCGGGCGGCGGCCATTCCTTCACCTACACCAACCACCGGCCCGACTGCCCGGTCCGTCTTGGGAGGGTCGGCGAGCCGGCCTGGTCGGACAACTACGTCGCCTGGGTCTTCCGGTCGGGCATCACGGCGCCCGCCCCGACGAACTTCACGCTGCCGGGGAACAGCTGGACCTGGGCGGCCTCGGCGGCGTCGGACATGGTTTCGCGGCTCCCCAAGATCCGGGAGGGGGCGGGTTCAGGGCCGGTCTGGGTGGGCGGCTACGGCTGGGTCTACCCCTACGTGCCGTACTACTACCCCTACGCCTACTATCCCTACTACTATCCTAACCGCTACTACTGGACCCCCTACCGCTACTACTGGCACTACCACTGGTACGGCTGGCGCACCTTCCGCTGCCGCTGAAACGAAACAAACGGTTTGATTCGTTGCATCAGGCCGGGAGCGGCTTGCGCTTCTGGTGGGCGGCTTCGTAGGCCTTGAGCGTGTCGGCGTCGAAGAGGACGAAGACCACCCGGTCCAGCACGCCGGGGTGATTGATCAGCCAGCCGTGGACGGCGCCCACCGCGATCACCGACGCCTCCGGCACCGGATACCCGTAGGCCCCCGTGGAGATCGCCGGAAACGCGATCGACCGACAGCCCTTCTCCGCCGCCAGGTCCAGGCACTTCAGGTGGCAGGAGGCGAGCTGCTCGACGTCCTTCTCGCGCCCGTGATACACCGGGCCCACCGCATGGAACACCCACTTCGCGGAAAGCTTCCCCGCCCCTGTCGCCACAGCCGAGCCCGTGGGGCACTTGCCGATCCGGCGGGCTTCCTGTTGAATTGACGGACCGCCCGCCTCGTTGATGGCATGATCCACCCCCCCGCCCACTATCAGCACATCGTTTGCCGCGTTAACAATCGCGTCGGCGGGGACCTGGGCGTCATTTATCGCGCTGATCCGGTCCCCCTGCTTGACCCCCGCCTTCTCCGCCTCGCCCCCGATGGAGACGAACATCACGCCCGTGCCCCGCAGGTCGAAGCCCAGATCGGGCGTGTCAATCACCGCGAGCACCGGCGCCAGGCCCGCCCCCTCGAGCACGTCCTTGAAGGGCAGTTCCTCCACGCCGCTGATGTAATCCTTGTAGAAGGCCGCCCAGTCCTGGCCCGTCACCTCGTTGAGGGACTGGAGGATGCCGTTCTCCGGGTAGCCCACCCCGATCGGCCCCAGTCCCTCCTTCGCCGGGTCGGCGACGTACTTCGCGTACATCCGCCGGACCACGTCGTCGAAGGTCTTCTCCCCCCCGCTCGCCGTGCGGATCTTGAGGTCGATCAGCAGCCCCAGCAGCTCGCCCTTGTTGTAGTAGTCGACGCGCGGCCAGTCCTTCCGGTCCCACACGATCTGAGAGGCCTTCTCGACCGGCGTCACCTTCCGGTCCGGGTTGTTCTGCAGCGTCTCGATCTCGCTGGCGAGGTGGGCCAGGTACTGCTCCTCCTTCCAGATCCCGCACTGGGCGAGCGTGCGGTCGCCGTAGTAGCTGGTCACTCCTTCGCACATCCAGAGCGCCTTGGACCGGACGATCTGGCTGTAGTCGAAGGGCCCCAGCTCGAAGGGACGGAGCCGCTTCACGTTCCAGAGGTGGAAGTACTCGTGCGACGTGACGGACGCGGCGAGCAGCGGCTCGGCCTTCATGGCGGCATAAGGCATCGTGATGTCCGTGGAGTTCAGGTGCTCCAGCCCCCGGCCGCCCGACTGGTCGCGGAAGTGGTAGAGAAAGACGTAGCGCTTGAAGGGCGGCGTGCCGCCGAAGATCCGGTGCTGGCTCGTGACGATCTTGCGGCACATCTCGACGAGCTTCGCGCCGTCGACCGGACCCTTGGAATGGACGACGAGCTCGATGGTAGCACCGTCGGCCTCGAAGCTGAGCAGTTCGAAGCGGCCCAGCTCCGTCGGGCAGTCGATGAAGGTGTCGTAGTCGCGCGCCCGATACTGGGGGCCGTCGGGTTCCAGCCCCGTGCCCACCTTCCAGCCGTCGGGCAGCGTGAAGCCCACGCTGCAGGGGGTTTCCTTGTGATTGACGATGTAGAAGTACGTGTCGGGCCCGGCGATGAAGCAGTGGTCCTTGTCCATCCGCGCCTTCTCGACCGCCAGCTCATAGTGGACCGTGAATCGGGCGATTCCGCCGGTCTTCACGACCCAGGTCTGGTCATCGACGACCGCGACCTCGAGCTTCGCGCCTCCGCCGCTGGCCTCGAGATTCGACACCTGCCTGGCGTACTTCACGATCCGGTAGGCGCCCGGCGCCCAGGCCGGGATGGAGACACGGACCTCGTTCTCGACGTTGTTCCGCACGGTCATGGCGACGAGGATCTTGCCGCTTTCGGGAGCGGTCACATCGACGGCATACGAAACCGAAAGGCGGGGGACCGCTTCCTGCTGGGCCGCGGCGGTTGCCAGGAGCAGAAGGCTGAACAGCCACGCCCGTCGCGCTGCCATGAGGCCTCCTTGGAGTCGTCCCTATGATACACCGACAGGGGCCGGACTACGCCGGACGACGCCACTCCGGCCAGGAGATGACCCGGCGGGGAGTCTGGGAGGCGGGCTGGAGGGCCGACTCGGCCCGGCGCCGCTCGAGGTCGAGGCGGCAGAGGCGGACCTGCTCGGCGGCCTTCGACCCGCGGAAGGCCGCGGGATAGCCGTCAAGCCGCTCGAAGGCCTCGGCATATTTCTGCCGGGCGGCCATCCGCATCGCTTCCGACCGCGTGAAATCCGCCAGCCGCGCCGCGGCCTGCTCGTACTTCCGCTCGTAGTCGGCGGAGAGGACGTCCACTTCCTCGAGACGGGGCCCCGCGCGGCCGGCCGCCTCCTTCAGGAGCCGGACGACTTCGTCCCGGCGCTCGAACATCAGGTCGGAGTGGCGGATCTCGCGGATGCGGACAAGCAATTCCTCCACCGGCGGCGGGGGAGCCGGGGCCGGCGGAGGCGGGAGTTCCGGGGCGACTGCGCTGGGTTTGGCCAGGGGGAGCGGCGCGGGCCGGCCGCCCGCCGCGAGCGCGATCCCGATGCCCATCGCCGCCACGGCGGCCGCGGACGCGATCAGCCGCAGGGGGCGGCGCTTCCGGATCCGGGTGGTCTCCCGGGGCTTCGGGGCGGGGCTCTTCAAACGGGTCGACGACGCGCGCCGCTTGGGCTCCAAAGCCGTCGGAACCGGCTGGGAGGGGCAGCAGGTTCGGCAGTAGCGGCGGTTGTCATGCACGCTGCGTTCCGATCCGTCGCCGACGAGGCGGTGGCCGCAGGAATGACAGTAGGTGATCTCCTTGCCCACGCAGGTTGGACACCGGCGCAAACCCATGAAGGGGTCGATTTATGCATTCCGTTCAAGAATCTCTGTATGACCCTGCCGCTTCAAGCTACTAATCTAGATTGCCCGTTCCTTTTTCGCGCCCGCCGCGGGTGTATTAGGAATGGGGAAGGATGAGCCAGTCGCCCCATAGTCCGACGCACACGGACCAGACTTTCGGCCAGACGGCCGTGAGCCTGGGCTACGTCACCGAAACGCAGGTGGCGGAGTGCGTCCGCATCCAGACCACGATGCGGGAGCTGGGCCTGATCGAGCAGTTGGGCGACATCCTGACCAAGAAGGGCTACCTCACCCCCCAGTACCACTCGAACGTCCTCAAGAAGCTCGGCGTCCAGACCAGCCCCATCCCCGGCTACACCATCCAGGCCAAGATCGGCCAGGGCGGCATGGGCGTGGTCTACAAGGCCACGCAGACCAGCGTCAACCGCCTCGTCGCCATCAAGATCCTCAGCGGCAACGCGACCAAGGACAAGACCTACGTCGCCCGCTTCCTCCAGGAGGCGCAGTCGGCCGCCAACCTGAACCACAAGAACCTGATCTCCGCGATCGACGTCGGCGTCTCCAACGGCATCTACTACTTCGTCATGGAGTTCGTGACCGGCAAGAGCTGCCGCGAGCAGATGAACGCGAGCAAGGGGCCGCTGGCGGAGAGCACGGCCCTGCAGGTCATGACGCAGATGGCGGAGGTGCTGGACCACATCCACCAGCACAAGATGGTCCACCGCGACATCAAGCCGGAGAACATCCTCCTGACGCCGGAAGGGACGGTGAAGCTCTGCGACCTGGGTCTGGCGAAATCGACGACGTCCGTCGAGCAGACCCTCACCCAGGAGGGTCTCGCGGTCGGCACGCCCTACTTCATGTCGCCCGAGCAGATCCGGGGCGACAAGGACGTGGACATCCGGGCCGACCTCTACTCTCTCGGCGCAACGATGTACTTCCTCCTCACCGAGAAGCATCCCTACGAGGGGAAGAGCGCAGCCGAGACCATGAGCATGCACCTCAAGGAGCCGGTGCCCGATCCCCGGAAGGCGAACCCTCAGCTCCGCGAGGACCTCGGCTGGTGCATACAGAAGCTCATGGCGAAGGACCGGACCCACCGCTACCAGACGCCCGCGGAACTGCTCGAGGACCTGAAGAAGATCCAGGCGGGCACGGGCGCCGCCCTCGCGAGGCAGCACGCGCAGCGGGTCGCGCTCCATGCCAAGGCCCACAACACCCGGCACGCGGTCGCCCGGAAGCCCGTGCCGGTCTGGCCCTTCGCCGCCGGGGGCGCCATTGTCGCCGCCGGCATCGCCGCCCTCGTCGTGTTCCTGGGCGCGTCGCCCCCGCCGCAGGAGCCGGCGAAGGAGAAGGAGCGGCTCGTCTACGTCGAGAAGCCCGCGGCGAAGCCCGAGGGCCCGAAGGACGACTCCAAGAAGCTCATCGCGGCCTCCGGCCTCCTCTCCAACGCCGAGCTGCTCATCAAGCAGGAGAAGTGGAAGGACGCGCTCTCGGACCTCCAGAAGCTCAGCAAGGACTTCGAGTCGCTGGTCTGGTTCCGCGAGCACGCGTCCGAGATCGGCAAGCTGATCAGCAACTGCGAGATCAACCTGCGCACGATCGAGACGGCACGGTCGAAGCAGCTCGAAGACGCGCGCCAGGCGCGCCGCGAGGGGAAGTGGTCCGAGGCCTACGTCGCCTTCCAGGCGCTCGTGAAGTCGGGCCAGACCGAGTACCAGGCGGACCTGGACCACTGCCGGCGCGAGCTCGACGCGATCGCGGCGATCAAGGAGATCGAGGCCGCCCGTGACGCGGGCCGCTGGGTCGAGGTCGCCGCCAAGATCCACGCGCTCGACCAGCAGACCCGCCAGGAGCGGCTCGAGACCCTCGAGAAGCACCAGGGCGAGCTCGCCGCGGCGCGGCTCAAGGCCCTCGTCGAGCTTGAGACCGGGCGGATCCTCGCCGAGGCGCACGCCGCCGCGCAGGCGGCCAACTGGAAGCGGGTCCTCTCGCTCCTCGTGGACGCGGAGAAGCACCGGGACACGGACACCTACCACGCGAAGGAGGCCGAGATCAAGGACCTCCGCACCCGCTACGCCCAGGCGAACGAGGCCGCGGCCGACGAAGAGGCCACGCGGGCCTGGAACGCCGCCCTCAAGGGCTACAGCGACGCCCTCCAGGAGAAGAAGTTCGACGACGCCGCCGACGCGATGGACGACTTCCGCCAGAAGCACGGCGCCTCGCGCGTGGGCAAGGCGAAAGACGCGGAGATCAACTCCAAGATCGCCGACGCCTACAAGAAGCGGCAGAACGAGAAGAACGAGGAGGCCAAGAAGCTCCTGCCGCTCGCGAAGAAGGAGATCAACGCGGGCAACTACGAGGTCGCGGCCGAGATGATCGCCCGCCTCAGCGGCGAACTCGCCGACACCGACTACGCCAAGTCCAACCTGAGCCAGATCAAGGGCTACAAGAAGATCTGCGACGAGCGGGCGCGGCAGCCCGGCCACATCCTGGTCGAGATGGACTTCGAGGACTTCCCGGGCGGCTGGTTCTTCAACGGCCAGGCCACCGGGGGCAACTCCTTCGAGGAGCCGCAGCAGGGGCGCCGCTCCGCCCGCCTCACCATCCCGAGCAACGGCCGGGCGAACCACCCCATCATGGGCATGAACCCGCGCGCGGAGACGATCACGTTCTGGGCCCGCTCGCGCGGCAAGAGCAGCGGCAACCAGATGGTGCTCTACCTCCACGACGACGGCGGCATGGCCACGCAGACCTACAGCTCGGAGGTCACGATCTCCCCGGAATGGAAGCAGTACTCGCTGAGGATCGCCGAGTTCAAGCCCTTCAACCCCGCGGCCAAGGGGACCAGCATCTCCCCCGGCCGGGTGCGCTCGCTCTCCATCGACCAGGGCAACCAGCAGGGAAGCGGCTCCATCCTCGAGCTCCAGCTGGACTCGCTCCGCGTGGAGACCACGCGCATCGGCAAGTAGTCCTCCCCATGGGGTACACTGACCCCGTAGCGTGGAAGAACTGATCCGGATCCGCCTGAGGGGCCCCGGCTCCTCCAGTCCCGTTCCGATTCTCGTCGACGCCTCCCGGAAGATCTCGTCCCAGATCGAGATGTTCCTCCGGAAGCTGGGGCTCCAGATCGACTCGGGCGACCCCGCCTACGACGTGCATCACGCCGAAAGCCGGAAGATCCTCGACTCCTCCCGCTCCTTCCGCGAGGCGGGCGTGCGGGAGAACCACGTGCTCGTGCTTCTGCCCCGGGTCGCCCCGCCCCCTCCGCCCCCCGAGCCTCCCCCCGAGGCCTGCGATCATGGGCTCCGGCCCCCCCGGCCTCCGCGGAAGCCGGAGGCGATCGTCGCCTTCGAGACCGCCGTCCGGGAGGTCCGCGAGGGTCGGCGCTCCCTCTTCGAGCTCGACGCGCCCCTGGCCGCGGCGGCCGCCGTCGCAGCCGACGCGGACCACATCACGAGGCTCTTCGAGACGATCGGGCGGATGAAGCTCCTCTCGGGAATCCCCTGGGCCGCGGAGCAACTCCGGAACGGCAGCTCGAAGGTTCGGGAAGGCGCGGTGCGGCTCCTCTCCCGCCTCCAGGCGGAGGACCGGGCGGGGGAGATCCGTCCGCTGCTCTCGGATCCTTCCGGCGAGGTCCGCGGGCAGGCGGCGCTGGCGATGTCGCGCTTCGACGCGGAGGAGGCGGCCCCGGCCGTGCTGGCCCTTCTGGAGGATCCCGAGCCGCTCGCCCGGGCGGGAGCGGCCCAGGCCCTGGAGCGGATCCCCGTCAAGGGGCGCGAGGACCGGTATCTGAAGCTGTTGCAGGATTCCGAGCCGGTCGTCCGCGAAGCCGCGGTGGACGGTCTCGCCGAGGTGGCGCCCGCCGCTCTCCGGGAGCGGCTGGACCGGCTGCTCCAGGACCCGCTCCAGGAAGTGCGCGCGGCTGCGTGCCGCGCCGCGCGGAACTTGAAACACTCCGCGGCGATCCCCTCCCTCCTGACCCTGCTCCGGAAGGAGGGACCCGATGCCGACAACGCGATGCGCGCGCTGGCGGATCTGGGGGCGAAGGAGGTTTCCGACCTGCTCCGGCTGAAGCTGGACGGACCCTCGGAATGGGACCAGGTCAATGCGGTCGAGATGCTCACCCGGCTCGGGACCGTCGAACGGCGGGACCTCCTCCCCTTCGCGGCGCACAAGGACGAGATGCTCCGCCAGGCGGCCGTCAAAGGGTTCGTCCGGCTGGGCGCCAGGGAAGACATCGTCCCCTTCCTCTCGGATGCCGATCCGAAGGTGCAGGTCGAGGCCTGCGCAGCCCTGGGTGGACCGGCCGAGATCCAGCGCCTGAGATCTTTCCTGTCGGACCGCTCCCCGGAAGTCCGTTCGGCCGCGGCGAAGGCGCTCGCCGGACTGAAGGTCCGGGACGCGGCTCCGGAGCTCACGCCGCTGCTCCTGGACGCGGAGCCGGGAGTCCGGATGAACGCGGTCCACGCCCTGACGGAGCTCGAGTATCTCCCGGCCGTCCCTTCGATCGCCCCGATGCTCGGCGACGAGGACATCCGCGTCCGCCTCTTCTCGGGCGTCGCCCTGAGGGTCCTGGGGTCTCCCGCCCTGGGCCCGGACCTGCTCCCGCTCCTCTCCGCCCCGCACTCGCGGAATCCTCGATCCCCGCCCTGCGCGGCCTCCGGGCCGACCCGAGCCGGCAGGTGCGCTTCTCGGCGGCGGCGGCGCTGGCCTCCTTCGGCGATCCGGGAGAGCTCCGTGCCGCCCTCGATCCGGAACGGGAGCCGGACTCCATCAACTTCACGCTGCTCAACGGCACGCGGGAGCCCCAGCTCTGGAAGGGGCTGCGCGACACGAAGATCGCCGCGGACCTCGTCGACGCCCCGCTGAAGACTTTCGCCGCGGTCGCGGAGCAGGCGGGCCTGCGCGCGGAGCTGAGCGCGGAGCTGCGGGCGCGGCCGGAGCCGCCGGCCGACGAGTTCGATCCGATCCCGCAGCGCAGCGGGGCGACGCTGCTGACGGCGATCACGTTGACGCTCGTCGATCACGACCTGATCCTGGATCCGGGGCGGATGCGGATCGTGCCGACGCGGGAGGCCGCGGCCGAATGGGTGGCCTGGATCGGGCGACTCTAGCCCGGCTTCTTCTCCGCCATCGGGTCGATCCACTTCGCCTTGATCTCGTCGAGATCCTTCGGCGTGACGCCCGTGTACCAGGCGTTCTCGGGCATGACGCAGATGTTGGGGCCCTTCTCGCAGAGGCCCAGGCAGAGCGACCGCGAGACGCGGAGCCCCTTGATGTTCTTCGACTTCATGTACTCCTTGAGCTGCTTCTGGTACTCGCCCGAGCCCCGGTTCAGGCACGCGGCTTCGCCCGGGTCCTTCTGGTTGGCGCAGACGAAGATGATCCGCTCGTAGGGCTTTTGCTTCAGTTCGTCCATGCCCCCATCCTATCTCCGGGCGACCTTGGGTTCGACCACAAACGCCGCGCCCTGCAGCGGGAGGTGGCGGCCGGTCAGGTCCTCGAGCCCGCGCTCCTGGCGGCCGCGGCCCTCGAGCCAGGGCTCCGCCTGCGACTTCTTGCCGTCCATGCCGAACTCGATCCGGAGCCGCGAGAGGACCTCCTCGAGCCGCGCCGCCGGAAACCGGACGCCGGTCTTGAGGCCGGAGGTCCCGTGGAGGTAGAGCGCGTGGCCCTCGCCTCCCATCGTCGAGATCAGCATCGGGCAGGTCGCGGCGAGCGGCGAGGTCAGCAGGATCGCGGCGATGAGCGGCCCGGACTCGGGCTTCCGGAAATCGCCCATGCGCGTGAGATAGGCGCGGCGGGACTCCGGGATCCACAGCGGCGGGCCGTTTTCGTCGCCCGAGTCCATCGTCCGGAGGAAGAGCTCGACGCCGAAGTCGTGGATGGGGGGCACCGAGACGAGCCGGATGGACGTGGCCTTCTGCGCCCGCTCGAGGCCCTTCCCGCCCACGCGCGTGTGGGCGACCACCAGGCCGACGTCGCGGAAGAGGCGCAGCGGGACGACGCCGCACTGGACCAGCAGCCCCGGCGGGAAGTTGCCGGCGAATTCCCGGTCGGCCCCGACGAGGAGCGGATCGACCGCGAAGTCGGCGACGGGAGCGCCCTTCGCGCTCCGACGCGGGCCCTTCGACTTCCCCGCCTTGGCCATCCGTCCTCCTTCAACCCTAGGGAAGCACCCGGGCCGGGTTCCGACAAGAGAATTCCGCCCCCGCCCTCAGGGCGCGTGGGGAAGCACGATGACCACGGACCACTCGGCGGAGGGGACGGGCGCGACGCAGAAGCGCGAGATCCGGTCCGTGCGGAAGTCCTTCTCCACCACGAATCCCGTCTGCCGCGACTTGACCAGCTTCTTCAGCGCCTCCATGCCGGGGATGTCCTGCATCGTCTTGGGCGACTGGTAGCGGGCGTCGGGATGGCTGACGAACTCGTCGTCGTCGCCCAGCACGAAGCAGTACGCGCTGCGGAGATCCAGCTCGTCGAGCCACTGGCGGATGACGCGGAAGTAGGCCATCGAAAGGTCGACGCCCACCACGCCGATCGCCTTCCCGTTCCTGAGGATCGGCACGCTGTGGGTCACGACCGAAAGGTCGGAGGCCCCCGCGTCGACGTAGGGCCCGTCCCAGACGCCGACGCCCTTGTTCAGAGGCAGGTTGTACCAGTCCCACTCCCGGTAGAGCTTGTAGCCGGGCGGAAGCAGCAGCAGCCCCGAGGGCGGATCCGTCTTCCGCGAGACGTAGAGGCAGTAGTCCGCGCGCGCGGGATCGAACTGTCCCGGCTCGAACGCGAACGTGAGGCCGTAGACCCGGGGATCCCGCTTCAGGAGGTCGATCGCCCAGGCCGTCAGTTCCTCCTGCGACCAGCGGTCCTTGTGCGTCAGCGCGTCGGCCAGGAGCGCCGGCAGGAGCGCGACGCGGCTGAGATCCGCCTCGAGCCGGCCCGCGACGTCCCGCGTCAGCGCGAGCTCGAACTCGTGCTCCGCCTCGACGGCTTCCCGACGCGCCTGCTCGGTGCGCAGGGAGAAGAGCAGGCCGCCCGCCGACATCAGGGCCGCCGCCAGGAGGCTGACGGCCAGCAGCGCCGCGGCCGCGGGGCGCCGGCGGGCCCACTTGAGCCCCCGCGTCCACGTCGTCACCGGCCGGGCCAGGATCGGCTCGCCCGCGAGCCAGCGCTCCAGGTCCTCGGCGAGCAGGTCGGCGGACGCGTAGCGCTTGACCGGGTTCTTCTCCAGGCATTTCAGCGCGATCGTCTCGAGGTCCGCGTCGATTCCGGGCCGGAGGGACCTCGGCGCCGCGGGCTCGTCCTCCATCACCTTCCGCATGATCGCGGCCAGGGTGTCGCCCCGGAAGGGAGGCTGCCCGGTGAGGAGCTCGTAGAGAATGCCGCCCAGGCCGTAGACGTCCACGGCCGTCGTGAAGGTCGACCGCCCTTCCATCTGCTCGGGCGCCATGTAGCTCGGCGTGCCCATGATGTCGCCGGTGCGGGTCAGCGCCTCGCCGGCCTCCACGCGCTTGGCGAGGCCGAAGTCGACGACGTAGGGCTTGCCGTCGGTCGTCACCAGGACATTCGACGGCTTCAGGTCACGGTGCAGGATGCCCCGCTGGTGGCCGTAGTGGATCGCGCGGGCGACGGTGGCGACCAGCCGGGCGGATGCGGCGGAGTCCATCGGCCGCTCGCGGATGCGACGGGAGAGGATCTCGCCCTCGATCAGCTTCATGCTGAAGAAATGGTGTCCACTTTCCTCGCCGACCTCGTAGATGGGGACGATGTTCGGATGGTCGAGCGACGCGGCGGCCTCGGCTTCAACGCGGAAGCGCTGGATCGCGTCGGCCGACGCGAACTCCCCCGACAGGATCATCTTGAGCGCGACCGTCCGGTTGAGGCTCCGCTGGCGGGCCCGGTAGATGACGCCGG
>JACQFK010000346.1 GCA_016200125.1 Planctomycetota bacterium | reverse complement strand
GTCCTCGCCGAGCATGCGGCCGACGATCTTCCGGGCCGTCTCGACCGGGCTGCTCAGCACGAAGCTTCCCGTCGCCGCCCCGGTGAGCCCGATGACCGCGGACAGGTCGAAGGTCCCCTCCGAGGCGGTCTTGAGCTCCACCTCGCTCTCGCGGAGCTTGATCCGGAGCATGCTCTCGAAGACCTCGACCGTCCCCTCGACGAAGGGCTTCATCTGCTCCGGCTTCATCTGCGCGGCGTTGCTCATGGCATCCTGCCCTGAAAAGAGACCACGAAGGAATCCGGGCCGGCCCGGAAGGCGAGGCTGCAGGTCGGGCGCCAGCGGCGCCGCGGGGACGCTTCCTCCGCGTCGAGGATCCGCGTCACCGGGAAGCCGAGGCTACAGGGCTCGTCCAGCAGCGCCTTGAGGTTTCCGGCCACGACGTTCGTCAGCTCCGCGAGGGCGTCCTGGACCTTGTCGAGCTCCACCTGGTGGACCGGCTCCCCGAACATGTGCGAGGCGGCGCGGCGGGCCAGCGGGAGCGGGCATTCGAGGGCGAGCCGGCCCTGCACGCCGCCCTCGAGCGGGATGATCGAGGCGAGCCGCGAGCCCCGGAGGACCGGGGCCGGATCGCTGAAGATCCGCTCCACGCGGCAGCCGGCGAGCGTCTCCCAGACGAAGCCCACCACGCGCTCGATGTCGCCGGGCGGGATGGTCATCAGGCCTTCCTCCCCGGCCGCGCGGGCCGGTAGCACACGGCGGAGTGGATCGTCTCGCGCTCCCAGGAATCGTCGAGGCCGTAGGTCGTCTCCGCCGACCCGAGGAACAGGATCCCCTCGGGCGAAAGGAGCGGGCGCAGGCGGCGGAGCACCGCGCGCTTGACGTCGTCGGCGAAGTAGATCATCACGTTGCGGAGCAGCACGACGTCGGGGATCGGCATCGGGCCCCAGGGTTCCAGCAGGTTGATCTCGCGGAACTCCACCATGGAGCGGATCTGCTCCGAAAGCCGCCAGTCGAGCCCCTGCTTCACGAAGTAGCGGGCGAGCAGGGGCGCGGGGAGGCCGCGGTTGACCTCGAGCTGGGTGAAGACGCCTTCCCGCGCACGGGCCACCATGTCCCGCGACAGGTCGCTGCCCATCAGCCTGACCGTCCAGCCCGGCAGGCCGGCGAAGTGGTCCTTGATCAGGAGCGCGACGCTGTAGATCTCCTGCCCGCTGGAGCAGGCGCCGCTCCAGATCGTGAGGCGGCGGTCGTCCCGCCGCCGCGCCAGAAGCGCGGGGATGAGGGTCTCCCGGAGCGCCTCGAAGGGCGAGACGTCCCGGAAGAAGCTGGTCTCCGTGGTCACCATCGCGTCGAGGACCTTGCGTCGCAGCGCCTCGTCGGGGGACAGCCGGAGCCGCGTGCAGAGATCGGCGAGCGAAGGGATCCGCTCCCGCAGCGCCAGCGGCGTCAGGCGGGCGTCGACCAGGTACTCCTTGCCCGCGTCGAGCTGGATACCCGCCCGTTCGAGCAGGAGGCGGCGGATCAGGAGGAAATCGGCTTCATCCACGCGCATCGCCCTTCCCCGGATGAATCGAGGCCGTCCGCAGAAGATCGAAGCGGATCTGGTCGGGAGGGAGGACGGCGTCCGCCAGGCCCGCGCGCGCCACCGCGCCGGGCATCCCCCACACCACGGAGCTCGCCTCGTCCTGCACGAGCATCCGTCCGCCCGCGCGGCGGACGGCGCCGGCGCCCTGGAGACCGTCCTGCCCCATCCCCGTGAGCATGATCCCGAGCACGCCGGGCCCGAAGGTCCGGGCGGCGGAGCGGAACAGGACGTCCACCGAGGGGCGGCAGGAATTCTCCAGGGGGCCGCGCGCGACGCGCAGCCGGGGCGAGGGCAGGCCCTCGACCGTCTCCAGGTGGAAATCGCCGGGAGCCACGCGGAGCAGCCCGGGCCTCAGGCCTTCGCCGTCCTGCGCCTCGCGCACGGTCAGCCCCGACTTGGCCGAGAGCCGGTCGGCGAGCATGCGCGTGAAGATCGGCGGCATGTGCTGGACGATGAGGATCGGCAGGGAGAAGTCCGGGGGCATCCCGTGGAGGAGATCGGTGAGCGCGTTGGGGCCGCCGGTCGACGCGCCCACGACGACGATCTTGGCCGCTCCCGCCTGCGGCCGGTCGGAAGGCGGCGCGGGCAGCTGCCTTTCCTCGGGTCGGGCTTCGGCGGGCCTCAGCGCCCGGATCTTCGCCACCAGCTCTTCCCGCAGCCGGCGCGCCGCCTCGTTCCAGGGGGCCAGCCCCGAGGGCTTGGCGACGTAGTCCCGGGCGCCCAGGAGGAGGCTGTCGACCGTCGCCGATGCCCCGCGCTCCGTGAGGGAGCTCAGCATGATCACGGGGAGCGCGGGATGGCTCCGGCGGAGGACGCGCAGGGTCTCCAGCCCGTCCATCTCCGGCATTTCGACGTCGAGGGTGACCAGGTCGGGGCAGGAGCGGCCGATCTTGACCAGGGCGATCTTCCCGTTGGGGGCCGTTCCGGCCACCTCGAGATCCGGCTCGCCGGCCAGCACCTCGCTCACGAGCTTGCGCACCAGCGCGGAATCGTCCACGACGAGGATCCGGGTCTTATTCATCCTGCTTCGTCCGCGCGCCGAGCCCGATCAGGGCCAGCTTCGATTCGAAGGTCTCCCGGGTGAAAGGCTTCATCAGGTACTCGTCCACGCCGGCGCGGAGCGCCTCGAGGACCCGGCGGCTCTCGAGCTCCGTGGTGACCATGATCACGCGCAGCCGTTCGCAGCGGCGGTCCGCCCGCACCGTGCGGACGAACTCGAGGCCGCTGCGGCCCGGAAGGTTCCAGTCCACCAGGGCCAGGTCGGGAGCGCCCGACGCCTCGACGAGGTCGAGCGCCGCGACCACGTCCGCGGCCTCGCAGACCTCGAAGCCGAGCTCGCGGAGCTGGCGGCGCAGGATGGCCCGCATCGCGGAGGAGTCGTCGAGCACGAGCGCACGCATGGTCGTTTCCTTCCTCAGACCTTGAACTGCACGACGAGCTTCTCGAGCTCCGCCGCCATCCGGGCAAGGGAGAGGGCGGACTTCTGGGTGTCGTTCGCGCCGGAGGTCGTGCTCTGGGCGGCCCGGGCGACGCCCACGATGTTCTGGGCGATCTCGTTGCCCCCCTTGGCCGCCTCCGACATGTTCCGGCCCATCTCGCCGGTCGTGGAGGTCTGCTCCTCCACCGCGGTCGCGATGCTGGTCTGGATCTCGCTGATCTTGGCGATGATCCCGCTGATCTGGCGGATGAACTCTACGGCGCCCTGGGTGTCCCGCTGGATCGCCTCGACCTTGCGGCCGATCTCCTCGGTCGCCTTGGCGGTCTCCTTGGCCAGCTCCTTGACCTCGTTGGCCACGACCGCGAAGCCCCGCCCCGCGTCGCCGGCCCGGGCGGCCTCGATGGTCGCGTTCAGCGCGAGCAGGTTCGTCTGCTCCGCGATCGACGTGATGAGCTTGACGACTTTCCCGATCTCCGCGCTCGACTCGCCGAGCTTGCTCACGGTCGCGTTGGTCTCGTCGGCGACCTTGACGGCGTTCTCGGCGACGCGGGAAGCCTCCGTGGCGTTCTTGGCGATCTCCTTGATGCTCGCGCCCATCTCCTCGGCCGCGGTGGCGACCGACTGGATGTTCTTGCTCACCTGCTCGCTGGCGCTCGAGACCACGCTCGCCTGCGAGGCGGTCTCCTCGGCGTTCGAGCTCATCTGCTGGCTCACCGCGCTCAGCTCCTGCGCGTAGCTCGCCAGGGTCTGCGCGTTCTGCCCGATGGACTGCATCGAGGTCCGCACGGTGACGATCGCCTGGTTCAGCGCGGTCGACATCCGTCCGAGCTCGTCCCTGGAGTCGTACTTCAGCGGGTCGATCTTGAGGTTGCAGCGGGCGATGTTCTCGGCCGCATCCGTCACGGCCGTCAGGGGGACGGTGATCTGGCGGACGAAGACCAGGCTCAGCAGGAAGACGCCGACGATGACGCCCCAGCCGAGGAAGGCGAGGAAGGTCATCCGGCCCGCGATCACGTCGCCGGCGGTCTGCTCGTCCTCCTGGTTCCTCCGGGTG
>JACQFK010000345.1 GCA_016200125.1 Planctomycetota bacterium | reverse complement strand
CGGCAAGCGCGACGCCGTCGGCCCCGTGATCGACTTCCTGCGTGCGAACAACAACGAAGACCGCATGCTCCAGCACGCGGGGATCATGGCGCTGACCTGGCTCGAGGATCTGGAGGGGATCCGAAAGGCCGGGAAGGATCCGTCGCCCGCCGTGCGGATGGCGGCGCTCGTTGCCCTGCGCAAGCTGAAGCGGCCGGAAGTGGCGGCGTTCCTGGCGGACCAGGACCCGAAGCTCGTGCTCGAGGCCGCACGGGCCATCTACGACACGCCGATCCCCGACTCGTTCCCCGCCCTCGTCGCGCTCCTGGACAAGCTGGAGACTCCCGAGCGGGCGCTGATCCGCGCGGTGAACGCGGCGTTCCGGCTGGGGAATGCCGACGCGCTCGTCGATTTTGCCGCGAAAAATCAGGGACCGAGCTCCGCGCGCATCGAAGCCCTCGCCGTCCTCCGGGAATGGGAGCATCCTTCGGGCCGCGACCGGCTGATGGGCCTCTGGCGGCCGATCCCCGACCGCCCCAAAGAAGAGGCGGCGACGGCGTTCAGGAGTCGCATGACGGCGCTCCTCCAGGCCCACTCCGAGGAGGTTGTGATCGAGGCGGCGCGGCTGGCGGCGGCCCTGAAGGTGGAGGGCGCGGGGGCGATCCTCCGGAAGACCTTCGAAGACGTCAAGGCCGAGGGAGCCGCCCGCGCGATGGCCCTTGACGCGTTGGGCGAGCTTGGGGATCCGGGCTTTGCGGATTGCGTCGACGCGGCCCTCCGGGACGGGAGGAGCTGGGTGCTGGAAGTGGCCGTCCGCTGGGTGCCTCGCACGAACAAAGCCTATGGACCCTATCTGAGCGCGTTCGTCACGCACGAATCTTTCCTTCCCGTGCGCCGGGCCGCGCTGGCTTCCATGGCGGCGCTGGGGCAGGACGAGGCGCTGGGCAAGTTCCTGGACGACGGGCTGCCCCCGGAGCTGCAGCTGGATCTGGTCGAAGCGGCGTCGAAGCGTCCCGCTTTGAGGGAGAAGGCCGCGAAACTCCAGCCTTCCCTGCTGGAAGGCGGCGACGCGAACGCCGGCCGCCGGATCTTCTTCGAGCGGAGCGACGTGCAATGCGTCCGCTGTCACCTGGTCGGCAACGAAGGCGGACAGGTGGGGCCGCCGCTCACGAAGATCGCGGAGCAGAAGACCCGCGAGTATCTCCTCGAGTCGATCGTCACGCCCAACAAGCAGATCGCGGAAGGATGGGGCCAGACGGCCTTCCAGATGCAGAACGACTCGGTCGAGGTCGGCCGCATCGAAAAGGAGACCGACGCGACGGTGACGCTGATCTTGTCCGACGGCGCGAGGAAGCAGCTCGCGAAGGGCGATATCAAGGCCCGGAAGGCGTCGCTTTCTTCGATGCCCGAGGACATCGCCAAGCAGCTCTCGAAGCGCGATCTGCGCGACCTGGTCGCCTACCTCGCCGGCCTGAAGTAGTCCTACTTCTCGATGACCGGCGGGGCTTCGAGCTCGATCGCGACCACCGTCACCGGGCTGCCTTCGACCAGGCTCCCCGGCGCCTGCACTCCGGTGTCGCGGACCTTCAGCTCCTTCTTGAGGTCCAGCACCCACGATTCCTTGACCGGCGTCTTGAGGCCGGGCAGCGCGATGATGCCGTCCTTGGGAAGCTCCTCGAGGAAAACGTAGAGCCGGTTGCCCTTCACCGTCACGCGGCCTGCGGGCAGGGGGCCGTTCCAGGGGCTGCGCTCCGTGTCGTAGATCGCGTCGCCGAATTTCCGGAGCCAGGCGCCGATCACCCTCAGCCGCGCCTGGAAGGCGTCGGGGATGCTGCCGTCGGGGCGGGCGCCAATTTTGAGCAGGAAATTGCCGCCCTTCGAGGCCGCCTCGACGATCTCGAGGATGATCTGCTCGCCGCTCCGGAGCGGGTCGGGGCTCTCGCAGTAGGCCCAGCTTTCGCCGAAGGGGTGGGAGAATTCCAGCGCGAGGGGGCGGCCCTGGAGCTTGAGCGCCGCGTAGGTGGCGTCGGGCTCCTGGCTGTAGAAGTCGACGCCCGTGATCGTCGCGCGGGTGTCCCGGCCGAGCCGGTCGTTGATGAAGGCCAGCGGCTTGCTCTGGCGGATAGCCGTGACGAGCTCATCGCTGCGCCACTCCTCCTTGCTGCGTCCGGTTTCGCCCTCGAACCAGATCCCCCAGAAGGGGTAGGCGAGCAGCTCTTTGACCTGGCCGTGCATGACCTCGAGATACTTGGGGAGGTTCTTCTCGTAGGTCGGCTGGTACCAGTCCAGCATGGAGTAGCTGACGCCGAACTTCACGCCCTCCTTGTCGCAGGCGGCCGCCAGGTCGGTCAGGAGGTCGCGCTTTGCCTTGTACTGCGTGGTCTTCGTGTTCCAGAGGCAGTAGCCGTCGTGGTGCTTGGCGGTCATGACGAGGTAGCGAGCGCCGCTCTCGTTGGCGAGCTTCGCCCATTCCTCGGGCTTGAACTTGGAGAGGCCGAACTTCAGCGCGAGCAGCTCGTACTCCATGAGCGGCATCCGGTCGTTCTGCTGGATCAGCTCCGCGGCCTGGCCGGGCTTCGCGCGCGCCGCGACGGAGGGCAGGCCCGCGTGGACCTGCAGGCCGAAGCGCGCCCAGCGCCAGTTCTCGCCGCGGCGCTGGACCGCGCCGGGCGCGTCGATGAACGAGGTGCCCTTGGGGACTTCGGCCCCGCTCTGGATGCGCTTGATCGCCTGGGTCGCCGCTTCCTTGAGGGCGGCGTCGTCGTCCTTGGCGATTTCCGTGAGCTCCACCACCGCGGTCTTCGCCTCGCTGCCGAAGCTGCCCAGGACCTCCGCCGCGGCGCGGCGGACCCTCATGTCGCGTTCATGGAGCGCGCGGACCAGCGGGTCGAGGCCGCTCGGGCCGATCCGCATCAGCGCCTCGGCCGCCTCGGCGCGGACCTCGGCGTCGTTGTCGGCGAGGCGGGCGATGAGCGCGGGGATCCCGCTCTTGCCGTCGGAGGCCAGGCGGCTGAAGGCCTGGCAGGCCTTTACGCGGTTGCTCGCATCGGCGTCCTGGAGGACGTCCGCAAGGACCGGCGCCGCGCCGTTCGCGGCGGGGCCGAGCTTGATCACGGCCGTCAGGGCGACGCGGCGGACGTCGGGATCGGGGTCCCGCAGCGCCTTGAGGATCGCGGCGACGACGTCGGAGTTGAAGGGGTCGATGTCGGCCAGAGCCTTCACGGACCAGATGCGGACGCCCTTCTCCTTGTCCTCGGCGGCGCGCAGCAGCGCGGGCAGGGCGCTTTTGGCGCGGCGGCCCATCGGTCCCAGGACGTAGGCGGCGGCGAAGCGGATGCCCGCGTTCTCGTCGCGCAGCGCCTCCGCCAGCGCCTTGAGGCCGCGGGCGTCGACCCGGCCGAGCCCGAACTCCGCGAGCCAGCGGACCTCGGGGTCGGGGTCGCTCATGGCTTTGAGCAGGGTGGGGACTTCCCTGGAGGCGTCGGAGGGGACCTCGGCGATCGCCTTGATCTCGTCGCGCCGGCTGCGGACCTCCTCGACGTTCGATTTCACGGAGGGCGTGGTTCCCCCTTCGCCGCCGCAGCTGGGGGCGAGGAGCGCGAGCGCCAGGATCAGCGATCGGTTCATGGGCCACCTCCGGGGGAAGGATGAGTTCTAGCAAAGCCGCGGAACCCGTGTCAATTCCCGGGGAGATTCTCCGGCCTGGAGTGTCACTTAGAGGGAGCGGGAGGTGTTCTCAGGGGGAGGAACCCATGACCCTCGCCTTCCGCAGCCTGATCGTCGCCCTGGTCCTGTCGGGCCAGGCCGCCCGCCCCGGCATCGGGGCCTGGGATACCGGGGCCTCGGCGGCCGAGCCGCTCGCTCCCGCGGCCCTCTCCGCGAAGACCGGCTGGACGCTGCTCCCCGACGCGGCCCCCTCCTTCCGCGGCGACGCGGTGATCAGCAACGGCCGCCTCAGCGTGGTCATCCGCAAACAGTCGCCCGCGGTCGAGGTCTACGCGGGCTCGGCGATGAGGTCGCGGCTCGCGCTCGACGGAGCCGCCCGCCTCGAGCGCGCGGCGCTGGTAGAGAACTCGAAGACCGGGGTCTGCCTCGAGGCGACCTACCGCACGGCGAAGGGCGGGGCCTCGACGGCGAAGTTCCGGCTCAAGCGTGGCGAAGTGTTCGTCGAGACCGAGCCGGGCGCGGGGGCGGAGCGGCTCCAGATCGCCTGTCCCGGCCGCTACGTGGTCCTGCCCGACTTCTTCGCCGACGACATGCTAATCGACGCGGCGAAGATCCCGCCCGCCTCGATCGAGCTGCCGAGCGAGAACTTCCTGCTGCACCCGACGGCGGACGGCGACGCTCTTGCGATGGTGGTGTTTGAGAACCGGGAGCAGGAGGTGCGGGTGCTGCTCTCGGGCGAGGGGGACAAGCGGGTGTTTGCGGCCTCGGAGATCAAGTTCGGCAAGGGCCGCAAGATCTGGACGGCGCTGATGGAAGGGAGGGGGATCTGGCACGCCTTCGACGTGCCGGCCTCCTCGGGCGGCAGGATCACGCCGCTCGGCTGGAAGATGCCCTTCCCGGCGCAGTGGCGGGCGGACTTCACCAGGGCGGACGCCCTGACGGACAGCTGGGAGATGCTGCTGCAGGCGAAGAAGGACGGCGACTACTGGAAGCCGAGCTGGCTGGGGAACGACGACCGGACGCTGGGGCTCAGCCGGAAGCGCTGGATCGAGATCCTGGGCGAGTTCCAGTACCCGCTCTGGTCGGACCACGAGGGGATGGGCTTCGTGCAGCCGCTCGCGCACAAGTACTGCACGATGGCGGGCCCGGCTTTTCTCTACCCGATCAACCGGGTGAAGGCGACGCCGCCCGACCAGTTCACCGCGCTCGACCTCATGAGGAGCACGCTGGGCGTGGGTCCCTGCGAGTACATCCTGGACGTCGAGGGCCAGAAGGAGAACTTCAAGGGGGCTTACACCTGTTCGGTGCGGGACCGCCTGACCGAGCTCTACGACAAGGGCGAGCAGAAGAGCCGCAAGGACGACATCGAGAAGATGCTGGGCGAGGCGCTGGACTTCGTGAAGCACATCCGGGGCCGGATCGAGGTCTACATCGCGTTCGGCAAGGAGATGCGGGCCTACCTGGCGGAGCAGAAGAAGGCGCATCCCGAGTGCGGCGACTTCATCAAGGAAGTGGACGCGATCGCGGCGCAGATCGAGGAGCGGCTGGGGGACCGCCGGGACCGGATCAAGGCGCCCTCGGACGTGGTGGCGCTGAACGACGACTTCCGCAAGAACGTGCGGGACTACGAGGGGGCGGACCTGAAGGACCGGGTGAAGAAGTACACGGACGATCTCACGCGGATCGGCGGCAACCAGGACAAGCTGGTGATGGAATGCCGCTGGATCGTGAAGGCGCTGCGCCAGAAGGCCGGCCTGCTGATGGCGCTCGACCCCAAGGTCGCGCCGGTG
>JACQFK010000375.1 GCA_016200125.1 Planctomycetota bacterium | reverse complement strand
GGGGCTGATGCCCTTCCTCAGGCCCTCCTGGTTCACGTAGACGATGAGGTCGAGCCCCAGCTTCTTCCTCACGTAGGAGTCGCGGAACCTGTACATGTCCCGGAACTTCCAGGTGGTGTCGACGTGCATGAGGGGGAACGGGGGCTTGCCGGGGTGGAAGGCCTTCTGGGCGAGGCGGAGCATGACGGCGGAGTCCTTGCCGATCGAATAGAGCATGACCGGCTTCTCGAACTCGGCGGCCACCTCGCGGATGATGTGGATGGACTCGGCTTCGAGCTGCCTCAGATGGGTCAGGTGGTGTGCGGTCACCCCGTGAAAGCCTTTCTCCGGACCGTTCCGGGCCACCATCTTAGCGGGGGGCCCCCCGGAAGTCCATCCCGGGCCGGCGAAGCTCCCCCTCTCCTTCGCCCCGCCCCGGCCCCGTTTGTTTCGACTTTCCGCGATCGTAGAGGTCGCCGCCGATCTCGCTTGACGCCGGGAGGCAACTGCCGCATCATGATGCATCATGAAGCATAAGATGATGCAATCCAGGGGGACCGGCTTGCGGCCGATCACCCTCCGGAATCTCCCCCCCGCCGTGGCCCGCGCGGTCCGCGACCGGGCAGGGGCGGAGGGGCTGAGCCTGAACAAGGCGGTCCTCCGGATTCTCGAGGAAGCGCTCGGGCTTTCCAGGACGAAGCGCCCCCCGATCAACCGCGATTTCGAGGACTTCATCGGGGTCTGGACCGACGAGGAGGCCCGCGAGATCGAGCGCCGCATCTACGAGCAGCGCCGAGTGGACCCGGAGTTGTGGCGGTGAACGGCGTCCTGCTCGACACCTCGGGGTACGCCCATCTGATGAAGGGTCATCCGGGGATCTCGGAGGCGGTAGCGAAGGCGGATCGGATCGTCCTCAACCCGATCGTGATCGGCGAGCTCTTCTGGGCCTTCCGGGGAAGCCGCCAGCGGAAGCGGAACGAAGGCTACCTCGCTTCGTTCCTCGCCCGGACCTCGGTCGATCAGGTCGACATCGACGGTCTCACCGCCGAGCGCTATGCGCACATCAAGGATTCCGTCCAGGAGGCCGGGACGCCCGTTCCGACCGGCGACCTCTGGATCGCCGCGAGCGCGATGCAGCACGGCCTGGCCGTCATCACCACGGATTCCGACTTCCTCCGGATCCCCCAGATCCTGGTGCATCACTTCGAGGCCCCGGGCGGGCGGCCGCTCCTCCGGCCCCGGCGTGCGCGGGCGTCCGACAAGGGCTGACCCTCGGGCGCCCCCCTTGTGATTGTTCCGGCGCTCCGCCACTCCCCCGCCGCCGCGAGCGTCATTCCATAGGGGTGCTCATGCGATTGATCCGGAACGCCGTCGCTCTCCTCCTGGTCGCGGGCTGCGCGGGACCGGGCGTCTCGGGCGATGCGGCGCCGCCGGCCGAGATTGCGCCCTTCTTCACCCCGCCCCCGGAATTCCGCGGCGCGCTCGGCGGCTTCCGGTCGCCGCTCCTCTTCGCCGACGGGTCGCGCGTCGCGTCCGCCGCGGACTGGCCCCGCCGGCGCCAGGAGATCCTCGACGTCTGGCAGGGCGCCCTCGGGACCTGGCCGCCGCTCATCGAAAACCCGCGCATCGAGATCGTCGAAACCACCCGACGCGAGAACATCACCCAGCAGCGGCTGCAGCTCGGCATCGCCATCGACGGCGAGCCGGTCACGGGCTTCCTCCTGGTCCCCCCGGGCAAGGGACCCTTCCCCGCGGTGCTGGTCCTGTTCTACGAAGCCCAGAGCGGAATCGGCCTGGGCGGCGAGCGTCTCGACTTCGGCTTGCAGCTCGCGCGGAAAGGCTTCGTCACCCTGTCGATCGGCAAACCCACCGCCCAGGTCCTCCTCGACAACCCCCGCGAAGCCCGCGGCGATCCCTACTATGGGCCGGCGGGCAAGCCGCTGAAGATCCAGCCGCTGTCGGCGCTCGCCTACCTCGCCGCCAACGCCCGCGGCCTGCTCGCCCGGCGACCCGACGTGCGCGCCAACCGCATCGGCGTCATCGGCCATTCGTTCGGCGGCAAGTGGGCGCTCTTCGCCGGCGCCCTCGACGACCGCTTCGCCTGCGCCGTCTGGTCGGATCCGGGCATCGTGTTCGACGAGCGCGACCGCAGCAAGCAGAACCCGCGGGGCGCGGTGAACTACTGGGCCGATTCGTACCTCGGCTTCGAGCTGGGGCAGCCGCCCGGCGCCGACCGCCGCGATCCCTACTTCGCGCTCCCGGCGCGTGGCCGCCTCGGCGCCTACAAGACGCTCCTCGAAAGCGGCCACGACCTCGTCGAACTCCACGCCCTCATGGCCCCGCGGCCCTTCCTGGTCTCCGGCGGCTCGGCCGACCTGCCCGAGCGCTGGCCGGCGCTCAACCACGCCATCGCGGTGAACCGGCTGCTGGGACGGGAGAACCGCGTCGCGATGACCAATCGCGAAGGCCATTCGCCGACCGAGGAATCCAACGCCCAGGCCTGCCGCTTCTTCGAGTGGTGGCTGCGCGACCGCTGATCAGTTCGAGCCGCCGGCGATGCCCAGGAACGAGGCGAAGCGCAGGTACAGGAAGGTCAGAATCGCCGCTGCGGCGAGGATGCCGAAGATCCAGAACGCCAGGCGTCCGAATCCCGCCATTCTCAGGGTTTTCACCTCGGGCAGCAGCCGGAGCTTGGCCATCGAATCCGGGTGGAGATGACAGCCGGCGATCCAGGTCTTGTGGCCCCCCAGATGGAGCGGAGGCGCCTCGCGGACCCAGACGACGCTCGTGTGGAGCGGCAGGGCTTCGCCTTTGACATGCACCACGAGCTCCTCGTTCGGGTGGAGCTGGACCTCGGATCTCAGGCGCAAGCCGGTAGCGCTGACCTCCTCGATGACGATCGGACCCGCCTGGCCGAAGATCGCCTTGGGGGCCTCCATCCGGGCCGGGGAGCGGCCCGGCACACGGGTCTCGTCCCGGCGCTCGACGAACGTGGAAGCGGAAAAGTTCATGAGGCCCTCCTCAATGCCGTCAAGATAGGTCCAGCAAGGGCCTTGCCAGAGGCCCGCCCCCTGAAAGGGCAGGCGGGGATGCGGAATACTCCGGAACAGCGCGGACAACTCCGACTCCGCCCGGAGCGTCAGTTCATAGGGGTCCCATGCAGAAGATCCGCGCCGCTCTCGCCGCCCTGCTCCTCCTGCCGGTCGCCGCGCGGCAGGAGGCGTCGTCGGACTGGCCGCAGTTCATGAGGGTCCCCGAGCACCGCGGCGATGCCGCAACCGAGACGCTCGCGTTCCCCCTCGGACTCGCCGCCCAGGTCCGGCTCGACGACGCGGTCCTCTCGTCCCCGGCGGTCGTCGGCGACCGCGCCTTCGTGGTCGATCAGATGGGGACCGCTTACGCGATCGACTGGCGCAGCGGCCGCGTGGTCTGGAAGTCGGCGCCCGACGGCGACCGGGCGATGGGATCGAACACCTCTTCCCCTTGCGTCGCGCAGGGACGCGTCTGCTTCGGGACGACCGCCGGATCCTTCCACCTCCTGGACGCCGCAACGGGCAAGGTCGTCAAGAGCCTCCCCCTCGCTTCGCCCGTCACGGGATCGGCGACCTTCGCCAACGGCGCGCTCTACTTCCAGACCCTCGCCGCCGTCGTCCACTCGCTCGACCTCGAGGGCCGCGAGCGCTGGCGCTGGGATCACTACAAGCGCTACGTCGAGCCCAAGCCGGAACGCTTCAAGGGGTACCATCCCGGCGGCTACGACGGCCCCCACTACGGCGGGGGAGAAGTCGCCGTCTCGGGATCGCGCCTCGTCACGAGCTTCGGCTGGGACCACGTCTGCATCGAGGACAAGGGCGCCGAAGCGGCCCTCGTCTGGTGCAACCGCGCGGCGCTCGGCAAGGACGACGGCATCCCGATGCAGAGCTCGATCGCCGGCGATTCCGTGTACACGGGCTGGCCGGGGGTCGACGCCGCGGGCACCCTGCTCCGCGTCTCGCTCGCGGACGGATCCTTCGATCCCAAGAAGGATCAGCTCGGCCGCGACCGCTGGGCCGTCTTCGGCACGCCCGCGGCGCGGGGGAACACCGCGTACTTCGGACGCCACATCCGGGGCCTGGGCGCCCACGAGTACGGCAAGGGGACGCTGTGGGAGAGCTACCGCTGGACCGATCCCGACGGCTACACGCCCACGGCGGGTTCGCCGGCGCTCTCGAAGGATCACTGCGTCTTCACGACGCTCAAGGGGGAGCTCATCGCGGTGCCGCTGAACGCTCAGGGAAGCGGGCTCGACAAGATCAAGGCGGCCTCCTTCCGCTTCAAGGTGCCGGGCGGAAAGCCGATCTCCTCCTCCCCGGCGGTCTCGAAGGGGCATGTCTTCTTCGGCTGCGACGACGGCTGCCTCTACGTCCTCGGGCCGGAGGGCAAGCTCGCGCCGGAAGAAGCGCCGTCGATCGCTGGACGGAAAAGCAAAACGACCTCCGGAACCTCGGCGCGATATGCGTGGCCCTCGCCGTACGGTACTCCGGCGAACGCCAACTTCGTGGAGGATCCCGGTCTGAAACCGCCGTTCCGGCTCCGCTGGGCGGCCCGCAGCCACGGCGTGTTCGTGCAGCCCCTGAGCGCGACCGACGAGGACCTGGTCGGCGTCACGCTCGAGGGGACCGCGCTCTGCCTGGAGCAGCAGACGGGGCGGCTCCGCTGGCGGCGGCGCCTGCCGGGAGAGGACGCCCACGGCACCACCGGCGTGCTTTGCGACGGCGGCCGCGCCTACGTGGTCCGGCCGGCCTCGAAGAAGGGGGCGCTCTATTGTCTCGATCTTTCCGACGGCCGGACGATCTGGACCGCGCCGATCGGCTCGGCGCAGTGGTATGCGCGGGGCGCGCCGGTCATGGTCGACGGCATCGTGGCCTTCGGGCACGTGAAAGGCGAGGCCTCCGTCGTCGAAGCCTGGGAGGCCGCCACCGGAAAGCCCGCCTGGGAGCTGAAGCTCGAGGACGCGAAGTGGGAAGGCCACGGCTGCGCGCTCGACGGCGTGATGATCTTCTCGGGCGGCTCGCGGCCGGACTCGAAGGGCGAGACCGTGGCCCTCGAAGGCAGGACGGGAAAACTTCTCTGGCGCTCGACCGAGGCCCACTGCGGATACCGCGGGACGCCGTCGGCGCGCGACGGTCGCGTCTACCTGTCGGGCTGGGATCTCCCGGCCCGCTGCGTCTCGATCGCCGACGGCAAGGTCCTCTGGACGACGGAACAGAAATTCACCTGGGGCCACGTGCCGGCGCTCGGGTCCGACTTTTTCTGCGGCCGCGGCTACTCGGGCCGCTCGGAGGCCTGGCGCCTGGAGGACGGGAAGGCGAAGAAGGCCAACGGGAAGCAGATCCCGCTCGGCGCGCCCGACCACGCCTGCGGCCCGGTGCTGCTGACCTCGGGAGGGCTCTCGCTCGCGGTGACGGTGAGCGGCCTCTACGCGCGCGATGTCTCGACCGGCGAGATGCTCTGGAACAGCCCGGGCTTCGCGCCCCGGAGCTGTTCGAGCCCGATCGCCGCGAACGGCCGCGTCTTCTACAACCCGCAGGTCAACGGGATGCTCTACTGCTTCGAGCCGGAGAAGTGATCAGCCTCTGATCCGGCGCCCCGCGAGGGCCAGGGCGGCCGCCAGGGCCAAGCCCCAGAGCGTCCCCTCCCCGGGCGGCGGGATCGCGCTGCAGCCGCAAGTCCCCTTGCCGTTGCCGACCACCTGGGTGCGCGGAGGCGCGTAGGGCCTGGAAACCGCCTGCGCCGAGTTCGGGCTCTGCCCGAGCGCGTTCACCGCGGCCACCACATAGTAATAGAAGATCGCCTGGTTCAGGCCCGTATCCAGGTAGGAGGTTCCCGCGAGCGGGATGTTCGTATACGGACCTCCCGGCTGCGTTGCCCGCTGGAGGATGTAGCCGGTGCTGAGGGGCGCCGCGTTCCAGTTCAGCTGGATCTCGCCCGGGTTCGTTCCCGGTGCGGCCGTGAGCCCCGTCGGAGCCGCCGGCTCGGAAAGTCCCGACGCCAGCGCGGAGATCTGGGCGGCCGTCAGCACGCGGTCGTAGATGCGGAAATCGTCGATCAACCCCTGGTGATCGAGACCCGTCCCGGGCCAGCGGCCGATGTTCATGCCGCTCAGCGCGACGCCCGGCCCGCTCGACGAGGCCGCGGAAGTCACGAGAACGCCGTCGAGATAGATCGCCTTGAAAGCCCCGCCGACCCCCTCCGAAACCAGCGCCACGTGGGTCCACTTGTTGAGGTAGGTCGCATAGCTGGTGCTGATGCGTCCCGTGGTGTTGATATCGCCGTAGTCCCAGTAGAGGATGCTGTCGCCCCAGGGGGCATGGGTGTGGAAGCGGTTCGGGTTGTCCATGTCGCCGACATTGAAGGCGCTGGAATTGCGGACCTGCGCCGACGTCACGTTGTTCCAGAAGGCGACGGTGACAGGGCCTCCGGTCGGCCACGAGAAGGTCGGCGCGCTCACGACGGCTCCGGCGCTGTTGAACGACATGCTGTAGGTGTTCGCGAACTGGAGCGTCGGCACCGTCGCCGAGGTGACCGCTCCGCTCTGGTAAGTTCCGTTGTGGTTGAAGCCCGAGGAATCGGCCGCCGTCGTCCCCGGCGAACCGTCGTCCCCCTTCCAGTATCCAAAGGGTCCCGCCTGGGCCTGCGCGGCCGAGGCCGCGCCGAGCAGGATGATGAAGGCAGAAACGGATCCGATGACCCCGGTCTTGCCCATGCCTCTTACCCCCGAATGCGCCGCCCCGCCCTGTGGATGCATTAATTATACACTCAAGGTAAGATCCGTAAGCCGGTGGATGAAATATTGATCAGGCCCGGACCCGGCCCGCCTTGACCGTGGCGACGGGAACGAACTTCCGGTGGCCCACCCGCTTCGCCCCCAGCGCGTCGACGAACTCGAAGTCGCCCTCCGCGAGCGACCAGACCGCGACGTCGGCCTCCGCGCCTTCGCGCAGCGTCCCGAGCCCCTTCGGAAAGCCGAAGGCGTTGGCGGCGCGCGTCGCCGCCCGCTCGATCACCTGGTCGACCGTGAG
>JACQFK010000344.1 GCA_016200125.1 Planctomycetota bacterium | reverse complement strand
GATCCACAACTTCAGCTCGGTCCCGCGCCCTTCGGTGAACGTCGGCTTCTACGTGAACGACAACCTGGTCAAGACCGAGCCCACCGTCCTCCCGCCCAACGCCACTACCCAGGTCACCTTCGAGTACGACTTCGCCGAGGCCGTCCCCCACGTCGTCCGCGTGTCCATCGATCCGGACTACCTCGACGTGGACGATTCCCGCTGGCTGGCCGTGGACGTGAAGAGCGCCCTCCGCGCGCTCGTGATCGACGGCGAGCCCAAGGACAACTCGAAGGACGGGGAGACCTACGCCTTCGTCCTCGCGCTCGACCCGGGACGGCAGGGGATCTTCTTCTCGGTGGACCTGAAGACCGTCGAGCTGTTCAACGCCGAAGGCCTCGAGGGCTACGACTTCCTCGTGCTGGCCAACGTCCAGAGCCTCACCTCCGACCGCATCGAGAAGATCGAGAGCTTCGTCCGCCGCGGCGGCGGGCTCTTCCTCACGATGGGCGCGAAGGTCGACAAGGTTTCCTTTAACGAGTTCTTCTGGAAGAAGGGGGCGGGGCTCTCCCCCGCGCAGCTCGAGGAGGTCACGGGCGACGCCCCCGGCGGCGGCATCGGGCGCGGCACCGAGCGGCGCATCGCCAAGTTCAACCTCCAGCACCCGATGTTCCGCACCTTCCAGAAGCGGACGATGGCCGCGCTCTACGACCTCGTCTTCTACCGCTACTACAAGGTCAAGGACTTCGACCCCGACAAGGTCCTCGCGTCCCTCGACGACAACTTCAATTCGCCCCTCTTCCTCGAGAAGCCGCTCGACGAGGGCAAGGTGATCCTCTTCACCTCGACGATCGACCACGAGTGGAACGCCGGCATCCAGGCCCATCCGCCCTTCCTGCCCCTCATGTGGGACCTCTGCCGCTACCTGTCGTCGCGGCCCTCGAGCCGTCGCAACCTCTTCGTCGGCGACCTGATCCACCTCGACCTCCCCGTCGAGGCCTACCAGCCGCCCTTCATCCTCGACACGCCCCAGGAGGGCTCGGTCACGCTCCCCGCCAGCACGCCGGAGCGCGACCAGAAGTTCTTCCGCCTGTTCTACCCGTCGCGGGCGAAGTCCGACGACCCGAAGGCCTTCAAGAACGAGGGCGTCCGCAACGCGGGCAAGTACCGCCTCCTGCGCAACTCGGCCAAGGAGGAGGAGAAGCTCGTCACCTACTTCGCGGTCAACGTGGGCCCGCGCGAGCCGTCGCCCGAGGAGATCCAGTCGGCCGAAGGCAACCTCGAGCGCATCTCCAAGGAGGAGATCCAGAGCCGCTATCCCGACTTCAAGATCGAGTTCCGCGGCGAGAAGAAGACGGGGAACGACATCGACATGTCGCCCCCGCCCGCCAGCGGCCTCTGGAAGTACCTGATGTATTTCCTCGTCGGATTCCTCTGCCTCGAATCGGGCCTCGCGTGCCTGTTCGGGCGGGGAAAATAGAAGCGATGATTCCGCTCCTCAACGTCCTGGTGCAGGAGACGGCCAAGGAAGGCGACCTCTGGTCGAAGCTCCTGGGCATCGACCGGGTCTCCATCGGGGACGCGGACTGGTCGGTCACCTGGCAGCACATGGTGCCGGCCTGGGTGCTCTTCCTCCTCATCATCCCCGGGGTGCTCTTCGTGGTCGCGATGATCTACCGCCGGGAGCGGCAGGACGTGGGCATGGGATCGAAGATCGTGCTCACGATCATCCGGTCGGCCCTCCTGGTCCTCACGCTGCTCCTCCTGATGGGGCCGGTGCTGACGGTCGAGACGATCAAGAAGCGGAAGGCCTTCATCATCGTGATGCTCGACGAATCGCGCTCGATGCAGAAGGTCGACCTTCTCCAGTCGGACAAGGAGCGCGAGGCGGTCTCCAAGGTCACGCTCGTCACTTCCGAGACGGAGCTGCGCCTCCTGACCCGCGCGGACGTGGTGCGGAAGGTCCTCGAGAATCCGAAGCTCAAGATCCTCGACGAGCTCGAGAACAAGCTCAACGTCGCCTACTTCACCTTCTCCAGCACCGCCACCGCCCGGGAGAACCGGGTCAAGCTGCTCGAGGAGTACAAGAAGGAGACCTGCATCGGCACCGAGACCGCGATCGGCGACGCGATCAAGACCGCGCTCAACTCGCTCCGCGGCCAGTACGTTGCCGGCGTGGTGGTCTTCAGCGACGGCAAGAACAACTCCGGCATGGCGACCAAGGAGATCGCCTCCCAGCTGAAGCAGCGCTACCTGCCCATCTACACGGTCGCGGCCGGCGTCCCCCACACGCCCAAGGACATCGCGCTCCTGGAGCTCGAGGCGCAGGAGGCCGTGCTCGCCAACGACGTCTTCAAGACCGAATTCAAGGTCTCGAGCTTCGGCTACGAGGGCGAGTCGGTCAGCGCGAATCTCTACGCCTTCCCCCTCCCGAAGGACAAGGACAAGGAGAAGGAGCCCGGCCAGGATCCCAAGGAGCTCGACAAGCTGATCGAGGAGTCCAAGAAGGAGGCCGACCTCCTGATCCCCCTGAACAACGAGAAGAAGAAGTACGCGCTCTCCTTCCAGCCGAAGGTGCCGGGCGAGTACCTGCTGATCATCCGCATCGATCCGCGGCCCGAGGAAAACACCGCCCACAACAACTACCTCACCCACCGGCTCCGCGTGGCGGACGACAAGATCAAGGTCCTCTACGTCGAGCACCCCCCGCGCTTCGAGTACCGCTACCTGAAGAACTCGCTCGTCCGCGACCCGAAGATCCTGACCCACTGCATCCTGACCTCGGCCGATCCCGAGTTCTCCCAGGAGCACACGCGGTCCGACGACCCGATCTTCCGGGAGCCGCTCAAGGAGTTCCCCAAGGACCTCAAGGCGCTCCTCGAATACGACGTGGTCATCTTCGGCGATATCGACCCCAGCAAGCTCGGCCCCGACGCCGCCAAGCACCTGGAGACCTTCGTCTCCGAGTTCGGCGGCGGCATCATCTTCATTTCGGGCGCGATGAACAACCCGCGCACGCTCGCCAACACGCCCCTCGCGAACCTGCTCCCGGTCGTCGCCGACGAGAACCGCGACCTCTACGAGCACGAGAAGGTCTTCTCCCAGACCTTCGGCTACCAGCTCACGCCGGACGGCCGGACCCACCCGATCACGAACTTCAAGGAGTTCAAGGGCGACCTGGACAAGAACCAGGAGCACTGGGAGGCCCGGGCGAATCCGAAGTTCGGCCTGCCCGGGATCCGCTGGTTCGTCCGGATCAAGAAGCTGAAGGCCGGCGCCTCGCCGCTGGTCGAGCTTACCGGCGTCCCCGGCGAATCGGCCCGGCCGCCGCTCTTCGTGACCCAGCACGTGGGACGCGGCCGCGTGTTCTGGAGCGCCACGGACGAGACCTGGCTCTGGCGCTACGTGGCGGGCGACTATCCCTGGTTCTACCCCTTCTGGCAGCAGGCCATGTACTGGACCCGGCAGGGCAAGCTGCTGGGCGCCCGCCGCTACCGCGTCTCGGTGGACAAGGAGCGCTACAGCCGCGGCGAGAAGGTGACCGTCTACGCCAACGCCTTCGACGACAAGTTCGCCCCCAAGACCGACCCGACGATCGAGGTCTTCGTGGATCCCCCCGCCGGCCGCGCCGGCCTGGAGCGGATCAAGGTCCTGCTGAACAAGGACAAGACCCTCGACGGCGTCTATGAGGGCCAGTGGCATCCGGACGACACCGGGCTCTACCGGATCTGGGCCGGCGAGGAGGACGAGTCGACGCGGGCGACCGCGAAGTTCACGGTCTTCATCCCCGACCGCGAGGATGACGATCCGATCCTCGACGTGGGCACGCTCAAGGAGCTCGCCAACGAGTCGGCGGGCGGCAAGTTCTTCCCCGTGGACGAGGTCGGCCGCCTCAACGAGGAGATCCAGAAGAACGACGTGATGCTGCGCGAGACCAAGGAGGACGATCTCTGGGACTCGCCGCTGGTCTTCCTCGTCTTCGCGGCCCTGATCACGACCGAGTGGATCCTCCGGAAAATCCTCCGGATGCTGTAGCCATGATGAAGTTCACCCCGACCGCGCCGAGGCTCCTCCTGGCGCTCCTGCTGACGTTGGGCGGCAGGCCCTCCTCCGCTCTGCAGGACGACGAGTACCAGCAGAAGAACACGGCCCTCCTCAACTGGTACCCCGAGGAGGGCGAGGTGGTCACCCGGGCCTCCACGCTCGCCGCCGCGGGGCGCTACGTCGAGGCCCTGGCGATCTACGACGAGGCCCTCGAGAAGCGGCCCGGCACCGTCGTCGCCGTGGACAAGGCGCGCGCCCGCGGCCTGCGCGAGTACGTGATGTCCCAGATCGCGGCCTGGCCCGAGGAGGGCAAGGCCGCCTACCGGCGCCGCGCCGATCCCCTGGCCGAGAACCTCTTCCAGGGGGCCAAGCGGAGCCGCGACGTCGAGGCCCTCGATCGGCTGGTCGACCAGTTCCCCTTCAGCGCCGTGGTCGACGACGCGCTCGCGCTCATCGCCAACCTCCGCCTCGACGCCGGCGAGAACGCCGCCGCGGCCGAGGCGCTCGGGCGGCTGCTCGACCGCGAGGGCGGCGCCGACCGTTCCGTCGGCATCGCCCGGCTCGGCCTTGCCTGGGCGCGGGCGGGGCGCAAGGGGGCCCTGGAGGACCTGATCCGCCGCGTCGACCGGGAGGCGGCGGGGTCGAAGGTCCGGGTGGGCGGGAACGAGGTCGCGCTCGCCGACCACCTGAAGGCGCTCGCCGCCGGCGCGACCGAGAAGCCCGCCGACGCCGCGCCGCTGGCCCTGCCCGCCTGGGAGATGATCGGCGGCGGCCCCGCGGGGTCGCGGATGGCCGAGCCCGGCATCGAGCTCGCCAAGTCCGCCTGGGTGGACCTGATCGGGCTCCCGCGCCTCGACGGCGAGGACGAGTTCATGATGCGCCGCACCATGGCGCTCGTGCCGACGGCGGAGTACCGGCCCCTGTTCCCGGCGGTCTCGGACGGGATCCTCTACGTCCACAACGGCCTCGCGCTCACCGCCTACAATTTCTTCGCCCGGCAGCCCGAGCGGCTCTGGCAGTTCAAGGTGCCCACGCCGTCGGGCGAGGTGATGTTCGACAACCGCGTCGTCTTCGCCCCGATGGTGCACGACGGCCGCGTCTACGCGAACCTGATCTCCTCGGTGGGCGGGGAGGAGAACCAGCTGGGCTACGTGCGGGTCAAGTTCCCCTTTCCCCGCCGCGCGCTCTTCGCATTCGACGCCTACACGGGCAAGCTGCTCTGGAAGCTGGGCGGGAAGCTGAACGCCGAGACCCTCGAGGAGAACGCCACCTTCGCCACCGCGCCCACGCCCGACGGCGGGCGGCTCTACGTCGGCGCGGTGAAGCAGAAGCTCTCCACCGACCCCTTCCAGCACTACGTGCTCTGCCTCGACCCGGCGACGGGGAAGATCCTCTGGTCCACCTACGTGGCCTCGGGCGGCACGGAGATCAACCTGTTCGGGAACTCGACGCGCGAGTCGCTCGGCTCGCCCGTCTCGGTCACCGAGGATTCGGTCTACTACTGCAGCAACCACGGCGCGATCGCGGCGCTCGACAAGAAGTCGGGCCGCATCCGCTGGACCTACCGCTACCGCCAGCTGCAGGTGATGCCCACGCGGAGCGTCTACGTCCAGAAGAACCGCCTCGAATGGGTGAACGCGCCCCCCGTCGTCTCCCTCGGCACCGCGGCCTTCACGCCCACGGACTCGCACTATCTCTATGCCCTCGACGCGCAGACGGGACAGCTCCGCTGGGACCGGCCGCGCGGCCAGGACGTGCGCATGATGTACGGCGCGCGCGAATCCACGCTCGTCCTGGGCGGCGAGCGGCTGGAGCTCTGCGACCTGTCCAGCGGCCGCAGCGTGTCGCCCCCCATGACGGACGAGCTCCGCGGGACCGGCCGGGGCGTGCTCTCGTCCGACGGCATCTACGTCCCCGGCCAGGACAAGCTGCGCCGCGTGGGTTGGGACGGCACCTGGGACGAGACGGCCGCGCGCCGCTGGCCGGGCGGCCTCGGCGACGGGGGCAACCTGATCGTGGTCGACGGCGCCGTCGTGCTGGCTTCGCAGGATTCCGTCCAGGTCTATTTCGACCGCCGGGACCAGGAACGGGCCATCGTGGAGGCCCTCGAGCGGAGCCCGGACGATCCCGCGGTGCTCTATCGCGGGGCGCTCCGCTACCTGCAGTCGGGCGACGCGCCGCGCGCGGCGGAGCTGCTGGCGAAGACGGTGGCCCGGACGGCGAAGTCCGCGCGGCCGGAGGACGAGAAGCTCCAGCGGGCGGCGCGGAAGCGGCTCTTCGCGGTCTCCATGGAGGCCGGGCGGGCGGAACTGGAGCTGGGGCGGCCGGCGCAGGCGGCGGAGCACTTCGCGGCGGCGCGCGCCACCGCGGCCGACCTTCCGGCGCGGGTGGAGGCGTCGATCCAGCTCGCTCGGGTCCGCCTGATCCGCAAGGACGACGCCGGGGCCGTCGGCGAATACCAGCGGCTGCTCCTCGAGCACGGGGAGGAGTCGGTGGAGGGCGCGCGGGTCTTCGATCTGGCCCGGAACGCGATCCAGGCGACGCTGGCGGTCGTGGGCCGCGGCGCCTACGCGGCCCATGAGGAGGCGGCGCAGGCCCTGCTGGCCGAGGCCCGCCGCGCGAAGACGGCGGACGCCCTGCAGAAGGTGTTCCGGCTCTATCCCAACAGCAAGGCGGCGGAGGACGCCCTGTTCGAGACGGCGGCGGCCCACGCCATGCTCGATCGGCACGAGGAGGAGCAGATCGCCGCGCTCCGCCAGTTCCTGCGCGAGTGCTCCGAGTCGGCCCGCGCGCCCGAGGCCACCGCCCGGCTCGTGCGGGCCCTCGAGGCGAAGGGCCACAACGCCAGCGCGGGCGCGCTCCTGCGCCGCATGATCCGGCAGTTCCCCGACGCCCCGGTCGAGGAGGGGGGGACGAAGATCCCGGCCCGCGAGTTCGCCGAGCGCCGGCTCAAGAGCGACGCCTACGCGCGCGCGCCGGGCGGAGTCGCGATTTCGAGGCTTTCGCTGCCCCCCGGCGGCTTCAAGGAAGAGAATAAACTCGTGCTGTCCGACAAGGACTTCCCCGACGGGGCGCTGCCCCTCCGCACGGTGGGCCTCCCGCCGGCGGGTCTGGGCGACGTCGCCTTCCTGCACTATGTCGCCCCGGGCTCGGTCCTCGTCAAGGCGGTCGATGTCGTGCGGGGAGCCGAAGTGTGGCGGCTGAAGCTGGGCACCCAGGCGCGCTTTGCCGCCTTCCTCGAGGAATCCCTCCTCGTCGCCGACGACCTGTCGCTGAGACGGCTGAATCCCCGGACGGGGGCCGTCGAATGGGAGTACGACTCGAAGGCCCGGATGCACGGGTTCGTGCTCTCCGGGCCGCTGGTGCTGTTCCTCGTCGAGGATCCGGATGCGCGCATCGTGGCGCTGGAGGCGGTCCGCGGCTCGATCGCCTGGCACCAGCCCTTCGAGGGGGTCGCGCCCTCGCGCATCTACCCGGCCGGCGAGGCGGTGGCCTTCACGGCCCTCAACCCCAACCAGATCCACCTGTTCGAGGTCGAAACGGGGAAGCGGCTCCTGACCAACGCCCCCTTCCCCCAGGGGTCCACCGCCAACGTCGTCCACGTCGGCGACGACGTGCTGGTCCTCCATTCCGAGGGGCGCTTCCTGGAAGCCTACGATCTGCCCTCGGGAAAGCTGCGCTGGCGGCAGCTCCGGACCCGCATCGTGACGAGAAGCATCGAGGTGGCGGGCGAGGACGTGATCACGCTGGGGACCCAGCGCCCCGCTCCCGGGATCGACGAGAGGCTGTTCCTGGAAGCGGTCAGCCTCCGGACGGGGAAGATTGTCCGGCAGAAGGAACCCCGGGAGCTGGGCAACGCGCTCTTCATGAGGGTGGACGGCGACCAGGCCGTCGTGGTCTCGCGCGAGCCGGACAAGTCGGTCACCGTGCGGGGGGTGGCGCTGTCCGACTTCTCGGTCCGCTGGACGACCCCCCTGGGAGGGAAGGATGCGACGCTGCTTCCGCCCGACCTGGCGCGGGACCACCTGGTCCTGGGAGCCTTCGTGGAGAACCCGAAGGCCGTCAAGTACTCCTATACGGCCTGGCTCCTTGATAAAAGCGGTCGGGTGGTGCAGAATATCCCTAGTGGAGAGTTCGAGCGGCCCCCCGCCTTCCTGGGGGTGGCTCACAACCGGCTGATCATCTGCGTAGAAAATAAGGTGGAAGTGCTCCGGTGAGGAAAGCCCTCCTGATCGCGGCCGTGGTCGTCACGGCCCTGGCGGCCCCCTCGGGGGCACAGGATCGGCCGCAGGACATCACCCGCAGCGACTTCACCCCCAACACCCGCGAGGCCGTGGAGCGGGGCCTCGCCTGGCTCGCCTCCCGCCAGAACCCCAACGGCTCCTGGACCAACCGCGTGGGCTACAAGCTCTACGAGGACTACTTCGGCGAGGAGAACGAGTCCGTCGACGTGACCGCGATCGCCTGCATGGCGATGGTCTCCGCCGGCAACGTGCCGGGCCGGGGGAAGTACGGGAAGCATGTCGCCCTCGGCGTCCAGTGGCTCCTGTCGAAGGTCCGCGACGAGGACGGCTACGTGACCCACGCGGGCTCCCGGATGTACAGCCACGCCTTCGCCACGCTCTTCCTGGCCGAGATCTACGGGATGACCCGCCAGGCGGACATCAAGCCGAAGCTCAAGCGCGCGGTCGATTTGATCGTGAACAGCCAGAACCGCGAGGGCGGATGGCGCTACCAGCCGATCCCCGTAGACGCCGATCTGTCGGTCACGGTCTCGACGGTCCAGGCGCTCCGGGCGGCCCGGAACGCGGGGATCGCGGTGCCGCTCGACACGATCCAGCGGGCGATGAAGTATGTGGTCCGCTGCGCCGTCCCGCGGCGCGGGTTCAGCTACCAGGCGGCGACCTACGACAACGGGATGAACGACACCCGCGTGTCCTTCGCGCTGACGGCCTGCGGCG
>JACQFK010000343.1 GCA_016200125.1 Planctomycetota bacterium | reverse complement strand
CTGAGAATGAACCGGGCGCTGCGCCACTTGCGCGTTCCCTCGAGCACCACCATGCCCGCCCGCTTGTAGGTCCCCTCGTGGGGCCAGCGGGGATCCATCGAGTCGTACTCGACCGAGAAGTTGCTCCACGCGGGGCCCGCATCGAAGTACCGGATCTCGATCTCGGCCATCGGCACCGTGGAGGCCCAGGCATCGTCCACGTCGAGGTGGAGGAAGGCCGGCTGGCCGTCCGACCGCAGGGGGCGGAGCGCCGTCAGCCCGTCGATGGATTCGAGGCGTTCCTCGTCGGGCAGGGCGAGACGGATCCGCAGGCCCGATTCGCGCGAGGGCTTCCCGGCCTCGAAGAAGACGAAGGTCATCGGCGGCTTCGGGTCCGGGACCGCGGGGGCCGGAGTCGCCGCGAGTCGACGCTCCTCCGCTCCGCGCGGGCGCAGGAGCATCCCGAGGCCGCCGGCCAGGAGCAGGAGCAGCGCCGCAACGGACGAGATCCAGCCGGCGCGGCGGCGGATCCAGCGCTTCGCGGCGCGGACCTTGTGGCCTTCGAGCCAGCGCGTGAGGTCCTCCGCGAACTTCCGGGCGTCGGGATAGCGCTCGGCGGCCTGCCGGGCCATCGCCTTCAGGCAGATCGCCTCGAGCGCCGTGAAGATGACCGGGTTCATCTGGACCGTGGTGATCTTGGACGGCGCCTTCACCGGGTCGTTCGCCGCCTTCATCATGACTTCCATGGCGGTCTTGCCTTCGAAGGGAAGGCGGCCGGTGAGGATCTCGTAGAGCATGACGCCCATCGAGTAGACGTCCGTTCTGCGATCGACGGAGGGGGAGCCGCGGACCTGCTCCGGGCTCATGTAGGTCGGGGTTCCGACGACCCTCCCCTCCGCGGTGAAGGACTGGGCGACGTCCTGGCCCACGAACTTGGCGAGGCCGAAATCCGTCACGTGCGGCTCGTTGCGGTCGTCGATGAGCACGTTGCCCGGCTTGAGATCGCGGTGGATGATCCCCTGCTCGTGGGCATGGTGGACCGCCAGGGCGATGTCCCTCAGGATGGCGACCTGATGGCGGATCGTGACCGATCCCTTCCGGCGCCACTCCGAGAGGGGCTGCCCGTCGATGAACTCCATCGCGATGTAGCGCCGGGCCTCCACCGCTCCTGCGTCGTAGACCGTCACGATATGGGGATGCTTGAGCCGGGCGCTCAGCTTCGCCTCGCGGATGAATCGTTCCTCCTCGAGCTCCCGCTCCTTCGGCTCCGCGTTGGGGCTCGACAGGAGGAGCTTGAGCGCCACGCGCCGGTCCAGGTCGTTGTCGTGAGCCTCATAGACGAGGCCCATGCCTCCGCGTCCGACCTCCGAGAGGAGCGCGAACTTCCCGAAGGTCCCCAGCGGCGTCTTGACCGGGGTCGGCTTTGCGGTGGGCAGGGTCGGGACCGAACCGGAGGAGGCGGCCCGTTCCTCGTGGAGCAGCGCCTCCAGCTGGGTCGACGTGAGGTAGCCCTTCTCGCGGAGGATCACGCCGAGCCGGGGCGTGGTTCCCTCGCCCGGCGCCGGGACGCGGGCGTGCTGGAGGAGCGCATTGCGAAGCTGCTCGGGGGTGATCATGCCGCGATCCACGGCCCGCTTTCCCAGCCTCAGGCTCAGGTCGCCGGAATTCAAGGGAGTTGGATCCACTTCCGGGTACCCCATATTACATGCGTTCCCACGGAAAAGTATACCGTTTCGGGGGCGGACTTCGCGTAAATTCACACGGGACGGGCCGTTCCCCCGTCGGGCAACCTGATTCATACGAAACGGACGCCGCGGGGCGTCCGGGCGGCGTAGAGTGAGTAAAGAGGAAAACGACATGATGGACCGCCGCGACTTCCTGCGGAACCTCGGCCTGGGCGCCGGGGCGCTGCCCTTCGTGCTGGGACTGCCGAGCCTGCAGGCCGCGCCGCGCCGGGCCGCGCGCAAGCAGCGCCTGGTCGTCATGTTCAGCCCGGACGGCGTCGTGCCCTGGAACTTCTGGCCGGACGAGGAAGGCGCGGAGTTCAAGCTCAAGGAGAGCCTTACGCCGCTCGCGCCCTTCCAGAAGAAGCTGCTGACCCTCCACGGCCTCAACAACAAGATCAAGGGCGACGGCGACGGCCACATGCGCGGCATCGGCTGCCTCCTCACCGGCATCGAGCTCTTCCCCGGCAACATCCAGGGCGGCTCGGACACCCCGGCCGGCTGGGCCAAGGGGCTCTCGATCGACCAGGAGATCCGCAACTTCCTCCAGGCGAAGCCGGAATCGAAGACGCGCTTCGGCTCGCTGGAGTTCGGCGTGCTGGTCCCCGACCGCGCGGACACCTGGACGCGCATGGTCTACGCGGGGCCGAACAAGCCGGTCGCGCCGATCAGCAACCCGCACCAGATGTTCAAGAAGCTCTACGGCGTGGAGAAGGACAAGCAGCTCATCGCGAGCGTGCTCGACGACGTCCGCGAGGACCTGAAGAAGCTGGGCGAGAAGGTGTCGGCGGACGATCGGAAGCTGCTCGAGGAGCACGAGGCCTTCGTTCGCGACACGGAGAAGGAGCTGACGGCGGTCGCCAAGGAGAAGGCCGCGGTCCCGCCGCCCGCGCCCGAGGCCGCGCTGAGGGAGGAGAACGACAGCATCCCGAAGCTGAGCAAGCAGCAGATCGACCTCATGGTGAACAGCTTCGCCCAGGACTTCTCCCGGATCGCGACGATCCAGTACACCAACTCGGTCGGCGGCGCCAAGATGCGCTGGCTGGGCGTCAACGAGGGCCAGCACGAGCTCTCGCACAAGCCGGACAAGGACCTGCCCGCGCAGGAGGCGCTGACCAAGATCAACAAGTGGTACTGCGAGCAGCTGGCCTATCTCGCCAAGCGTCTCGAGGAGACGCCGGAGCCGGACGGGCAGGGCAGCCTGCTGGACAACACGCTCATCGTCTGGACGAACGAGCTCGGCCAGGGCAACTCGCACACGCGCAACAACATCCCCTTCGTGCTCGTGGGCAACGGACTCGACTTCAAGATGGGCCGCTCGCTCAAGCTCAAGGGCGTGCCGCACAACCGCTTCCTGATCTCGCTGGCCCAGGGCTTCGGCCACAAGATCGGGGCCTTCGGCAACCCCGAGCACAGCGCCGGCGGGGCGCTGTCGATCCTCACCTAGGCCGCCCGCGGCCCGGGAGTGTAAAGGCTGTTGCCTGACCGGGGGTTCCGGTCTATGATGCATGCACTCATGCATCCTCCGCCGCATGCATAAACCCCCGACCACCGCCTTCCAGGCTGGACTTCCGAGACTTCCCACCCTTCTTCATCGCCTGGCGGGCTGGGCCGGTCTGCTCTACCTTCATCTCGTGGGGGCCACCTCGTACATCCGGAAGCTGGACGACCCGGATTATCTGACCTGCAGCCGGGGGAAGGAATCCCTGATCTACGCCCTCTGGCACAACACCCAGGTCTTCCTGGCCTACGCGCACCGCGGCGAGCAGGCGTCGGTCATGGTGAGCCAGAGCCGGGACGGCGAGTACATCGCGCAGGTGATGCAGCGCATGCAGCTCCGGGCCGTGCGGGGCTCCACGTCGCGCGGCGGCGGGGCGGCGCTGCGCGAGATGATCCGCCGGGTCCAGGAGGGCAGGCAGGTGGGCTTCACGCCCGACGGCCCGAAAGGCCCCCTGCAGACGATCCACGGCGGCGTGGTGGAAGCGGCGCGCGCCACCGGCCGGCCGATCGTCCCCACCTCCATCGCGTCCCGCCGGAAGATCGTCTTCAAGAAGAGCTGGGACCAGTTCTTCGTGCCGCTGCCCTGCAGCCAGATCGTGGTCGCGCACGGGAAGCCGCTGTTCATCGCCCCGGACATGCCGCTGGAGGACGCCAAGACGCTGGTGCGGGACGAGCTGAACCGGATCCGCGACCTCGGCCTCAAGGCGCTGGAGGAAGCGCCGTCCTACCTGTCGACCCTCCTCGTGAACGTCCTCGCCCCGGCGACGGGCCTGGCCGCCGCCTTCCTGGCGCTCTGGAGCCGCCGTCCCCCGAGGGGTTAGCGCGCTTCAGCGGCCCCCGACCGGGTGCAGCGTCCACTTCGTGACGCGGTAGACGCACTTGTTGCTGCCCAGGAAGAGGAACTTGGGGTCGCGGGTCGCCCAGGCCGTCCTCAGCGAAAGACGCGGGAACTCGGCCTTCCAGTCCAGCAGGACCTTCCCGTCCACGCTCACCGTCACGCGGTCCTTGCGGACGGAGCAGAGGATCGTGCTCGGCTTGTCGGCGGAGAACACGGCGCCGTCGCGCGTCGTTTCGTTCTCCACGAAGCGTTTGCCGTCGATCGCGTCCAGGCCGCTCTTGCTGCCCATGTTGCCGTCCAGGCCGACCATGAACTGCGCCCCTCCGCCCACGAGGCCGATCACGAGCGTGTCGGGCTTGTCGGCGGCCGCCCGCTGCGCCACGACTTCGAGGTCGTACTCCGCCGGCAGCGCGGCCGCAACCTGGAGCCGCGAGAAGTCCGCCGCCGGCGTGACCAGCGTCTTGCCCTCGACTTTCCAGGTCCCCGCGACCGCGTCGCGCGCCGGATCCAGGTTTTCGAGGAGATCGATCGCGGCGCCGCCGGCCGCCGGAGCG
>JACQFK010000342.1 GCA_016200125.1 Planctomycetota bacterium | reverse complement strand
GGCGTCGAGGCGTAGCGCCGCCCCACCCAGGCGGCCCATTTCCGCGCGTTCGCCGTCGTGATCGCCTTGCTCCAGTCCGCCGACTTGTGATAGAGGCCCACGACCAGCGTGATGCGGTTCTCTTCCGCGATCCGGACGATCGCGTCGATCGCCTTGAAGTACGCCTCGTTCGGAGCCAGCGGATCGTCGTTCTCGAAGGGTTTCTCGCCGTCGACGTTCGCGAGCTTGATTCCCTTGACCCCGAGGATCATCACCTGGACGGCGTTGAAGCCCTTCCGATGCCGGTCCTCCAGGATCGTCCGCGCCTCATCTTCCTTGAAGGCCAGGAAGAGCTCCCACTCGGTGTCGCCCAGCCAGAAGCAGGGCTTGCCGGCGGCATCTACGAACGAGCGATGATCCTCGCTGATCCCCGCGGGCCCCGGGAACGCGCAGGCGGCCTGCGCGAGAAGCGCCGCCGCCGCCAACGGGAAGCTGGCGTTCATTCGTTCTCCCTCTGATGAGAATGGAAGGCCGGAGCCGGGACGAAAGCTTCAACATTCGGCGGCGCCGGGATTCGATCCGCGCTATGCTCCTGTCATGGGCGATCCGAGTCCCCCTTCTCCCCGCCGGACCCCGCGCGCGGCGAAGGTTCTGCTCTGGATCGGGGGCGCCGTAATCGTGCTGCTCCCGCTCTCGTGGATCGTCTTCTACCTCGTAGGTTCCTCAAGCCTCAAGGCGGCGCTCGCGTCCGTCCGGGCGGCGGGGTTCTCGACGGCTCTCGCGGAGCTGGCGCCGCCCCCCGTCCCCTCCGAGCGGAACGCGGCGCCTCTCTTCGAAGCGGCGTTTGCCCTTCATCCGGATCCGGAGGAGGAGGATCCGGCGCTGCACCGCGCCGTCGAAGAGGGTTTCTCCGCCCTGCGCGCGGAGGAGAAGGCCGCCGTCCGAGATCTCCTCCGCAAAGGCGGAGCCCTGTTCGCAAAGCTGCGCACCGGACGGCAGCTAGGGTCCTGCCGATATGAGCGCGACTACCAGCGGGGACTGCTCATGGAGATGCCGGAAGCCCCCCGGATGCTCCGCACCGCGAGGCTCCTCCGAATCCGAGCCCAGTCGGAGGCCGAGGCGGGTCGGCCCCAGGAGGCGCGCGAGTCGGTCCGGGACATGCTGGCCCTCGCGGAAGGATACCGGCAGGAGCCGGTGCTCATCCTTCAACTGATCCGCCTGACGGTCGTCACGCTGGCCGTTGAAACCATCGACGCCTGCGTGACTGCGGATACCCCTGTAGCGGACCTGCGTGCCTGGCTCGAGGTCCTTCCCAAGCCCGAATCCCTGCAGGGAGCGATGGACCTGGGATTCCGGGGAGAACTGGCCTCCGGGGCGCAGTTCGCAGGTAAGCCAATCGGCGATTCGCTCTTGGCCGTGGATCCGGCACAGAAGAAGAGCGCCGCCGAGGGATCCGCCGTTCTCGCGCCGTACTGGAGGAACACCGGCGCGCGCTATCTCCGGTCGATGCTGCGATTGGTGGAGACCTCTCGCAAACCCTACCTCGAAGCGCGACCGGAGATCACAGCCTTCATCCAGAACCTCCAGGGGAAGAGAAGCGTGTTCGACCTCCTTTCCGCCCTGCTGATCCCTGCGATCAGCAAGGGGCTGGACTGCCAGGTGAAGGCGCAAGCTTCCCTGGCCGTCGCGCAGGCGGGCCTGACAGCGGAACTCGAACGTGCATCCACCGGCCGGTATCCCCTGAAGATCGAGACCGTGGATCCTCTTTCCGGAAAGAGCCTGCTGTATCAGCGGGAGGAAGGCACGATCTCGAGCGCCGGACTTCCTGAAAGCGCACCCGGCAGTATCGGCGACGAAAAGGCGGCCTGGAAGCTGCGCCAGTCCGCCGCTCCCGACAAGAAGTGAGCCATGCTTGCAATCCGGAGATCGCCCCGGCATCATGACTACCGATGATCCGCGCCGCGCTGATCCTGCTGCTGGCCGGCCCCCTCAACGACGCCTGCCCGGTGAGCGGCGACAAGGTCGACGGCAAGCACACGAGCGAGCTCAAGATCGGCTTCTGCTGCGCCAACTGCAAGGGCCGCTTCGACCGCGATCCGCTCGCCGCGCTCCATAAGATGGAGAAGCTTTCCCCCGACGTCTGCCCCCTCAGCGGCAAGCCCGTCGGCGACGCCGTGTCGACCGTCACGGTCGCCTTCTGCCGCGACGAGTGCAAGGCGAAGTTCGACAAGGAGCCCGGGAAGTACCTCGCCCGCATCCAGGCCGCGGACAAGAAGTAGGCTACGCGATCACGCCCTGCACCACCGTGCCGTAGACGTCCGTCAGCCGGTGGTCCCGCCCCGCGTGACGATACGTCAGCTTCGTGTGGTCGAAGCCGAGCAGGTGCAGGATCGTCGCGTGGAAGTCGTGGACGTGGACCTGCTTCTCGGCGACCGTCGAAGCCAGCTCGTCCGACTTCCCGTAGACGGTTCCGCCCTTCGCGCCGCCGCCCGCCAGCCACGACGAGAAGACCGCGCCGTGATGGCCGCGGCCCGTCGGACCGTCCTGGCCGGGCGTGCGGCCGAACTCCGTGGTCCATACGATCAGCGTGTCCTCCAGCATCCCCCGCCGCTTGAGGTCCTGGATCAGCGCGGCGATCGGCTGGTCGACATTCTTCGCGAGCGGCACGCAGGTCTTCATGTCGCCGTGGGCGTCCCAGTTGTCGTAGGCGCCGGTGTCGATCAACTCGACGAAGCGCACGCCGCGCTCCACGAGCCGGCGCGCCATGAGGCACTGCCAGGCGAAGCCTTCCGGCTTGGAGCGGCTCAACCCGTACAGTTTCAGCGTCTCGTCGGGCTCCTTCGACAGGTCGAAGGCCTCCGGCGCCTCGGTCTGCATCCGGAACGCCGTTTCGAAGGAGCGGATCCGCGCCGCGAGCTCGGAGTCGTTCCCGTTGTTCTTCAGGTACTCCCTGTCGAAGGCCTGCGCCAGGCCGAGCTCGCCCTCCTGCAGCCCCGCGTCCTTCGAGCGCTTCGCGAGGTGCGGGATCGGCTCCGCGCCGGGCACCACTCGGGTCCCCTGGTGGTAGGCGGGGAGGAAGTCGTTCGAGTAGACCTGCGCGGCCGCGAAGGGCAGCTTGGGGGCGATCACCATGAACGACGGCAGGTTCCGGTTCATCGTCCCCAGGCCGTAGCTCACCCAGGAGCCGATGCTCGGCTTCGTGAAGGTGAAGGAGCCCGTGTGGATCGCGAGCGTCGCCTCGAAGTGCTCGTTGTTGTCCGACTTCATCGAGTTGATCAGCGCGACGTCGTCCATCCGCTCCCGCAGATACGGGAACAGGTCGCTGACGAGTGTGCCGCACTTCCCGCCCGGCTTGAAGTCCCACATCGGCCGCAGGAGGGTCTTCTTGTCCCGCGAGAGCCCGCCGCCCGCGACCAGGGTCTTCCCGTCGCTCGCGAAGAGCTTGGGCTTGTAGTCGAAGGTGTCCATGTGGGACACGCCGCCGGTCAGGAAGAGGAAGATCACCCGCTTGGCGCGGGCGGGATGCTGAGGCGCGCGCGGCGCCAGCGGATCGCGCTCGGCGTCCTCGGCGAGCAGCCGCGACAGGAATCCCGGCAGGAGCAGCGAGCCGCCCGCGAGGGAGCGGATCACTTCCCGACGGCTGCAGCCGCGGTCAGCGGACATAGACGAACTCGCTCAAACGGAACAGCACCCGGGCGAAACTTTCCCACGCCTGCCTGTCGTCCAGCCTAGAGCGCGTCGCGATGAGGTAGCCGAGGGAGGCTCCCCGCTCGGCGTCCGTGGGGGCGCGGCCCAGCGCGAGCCGGTAGGCCCGGTCGATCTTCGTCTCGTCGTCCTTCCCCTCCCGCGCCAGCCGCGCGGCGAAGGCGGCGGCCTGCTGGTGGAGGAAGGGGTCGTTGAGCAGCGAGAGGGCCTGCAGCGACGTCGTGCTCGTGATGCGCGCCGGCGTCCCCGAGTTGGTCTCCGCGCCGTCGAAAGTGCCCAGGAAAGGATGGCGGCTGATCCGCTGGGTGAGCAGGTAGACGCTCCGGAGCCTGTGGTCGTAGACGGACAGGAAGGGCTTGTGCTCCGTGTACTCCCAGGTGTCCATCGACGGGATCGGATGGGCGCCGCCCATCGAGCGGTCGAGCGTGCCGCTCACGGCGAGGATCGAGTCCCGGATCGCCTCGGCCTCGAGGCGGCGGCGGCGGAACTTCCAGAGCAGGTCGTTCGACGGATCGGCCGCCGCGGAGGCGGCGTCGTCGTCGCAGGACATCCGGTAGGCCCGCGAGGACAGGATGAGGCGGTGAAGCGCCTTGAGCGACCAGCCGGACTCGACGAAGCGCTTCGCCAGCCAGTCGAGCAGCTCCGGATGCGTGGGCGCGCGGCCCTGCCGGCCGAAATCGCTCGGTGTCTGGACGATGCCCTTCCCGAAATGCCCGTGCCAGACGCGGTTGGCCATCACGCGGGCCGTCAGCGGGTTGGCCGGATCGGCGATCCAGTCGGCGAGCTCGCGCCGGCCGCTGCCCTGGACGCCCGTCGAGAGCGCCTGGCCGCCCAGCACCTCGAAGAAGCGCCGGGGCACCTCGCGGCCCAGGCGGGCGGGATCGCCCTTGATCTGGATCTGCGCGTTTCCGGAGAGGGG
>JACQFK010000374.1 GCA_016200125.1 Planctomycetota bacterium | reverse complement strand
CAGGCGGTCCAGGGCGTGGGCCTCGCGAGTGCGCTCCTGGCGGCCTGCGGGAAGGACGGCCGCCTGCCCGAGACCCGGCGCGCCGAGTTGAAGATGCTGGCGCAATTCCTGGAGCAGGGGCTGGCCTGAGACCGGTTACGTTTCAGGCCGACTGAGGTCTTAGGACAATGAAGCCGCTTCCGCCCGACATCGCCTCGGAGTGCAAGGCGCTCGCGGTCCGGGGTGAGAAGCTGAAGCAGTCGCTGCGCATCTCCTCGACCTGGGTGCTGCTCACGGACAAGGCCCTCTACTTCGGCGAGCCGCTCGATCGATTCCCCCGCGGCGAGATCACGGGCATCGAGTTCGACCGCGCGGGGAGCGGTCCCGGGACGATGCTCTTCATGTCCGGGGAGGAACCGCTGGCGAGGATCGAGTTCGCCGGACCGGACCGGCCGCTGCTCGCGGGCATCGAAAAGGCGCTCGCCCCCCGCCGGAAGCGGATCCAGGTGTTCCTCGAGCAGAGCGACTACGCGCCCGGCGAAACCGTGCGGGGCCATCTGGAGGTCGAATGGCCCAAGGCTTCCCCCGTCCGCGGAATCCGCATCGGGCTCGTGGGGGCGGAGGAGACTTCCATCTCGGTCTCGACGGGCATGGGAAAGGACCAATTCACAACGACGTACTGCGAACAGGACATGCAGGTGGCGAAGGAATGGATCCTCTTCGGCGGCGACCGGATCGAGTGGTTCCAGGCCGCGAAGGAAGCGCTGACGGCGATCTTCTCCACCCAGACCTACCCCCTGCTGCCGGCCGGGCGCCACCGCTTTCCCTTCGAGTTTGCGCTTCCCGACGACGCGCTGCCGAGCTATTCAGGCAGCGCCGCGCGAGGCGAAGGTCCTGCCGAAGACGTATGTGCAGGACCAGCCCTCGCGCGGGATCTTCAAGAATCTGTCGGCGGATCTCCGGATGGGTCTCGACATCCGCCGGGTCCCCTTTCAATACGGGGACCTCCTGAAGATCCGCCTGCGGGCGGAGAACCGCGGGAAGAAGCGGATCCGCTGCGCGCGCTGCTCGCTGGCGGCCGTGGAGTACGCGCAGGCCGGGGGCCAGGACCGGCAGACCCGGAGCGAACTCCACTACTTCACCGTGCGGTTTCCCGATCCCGGCGCGGAGAGCCAGGACTACGCGATGGAGGTGGCCATCCCCGCCTGGCCCATCCCCTTCTCGGGGCGCTACTCGAGGGTGTATTTCTGGTTCTCGGCGGAGCTCGACATCGCGCGAGCCTTCAACGCATCAATGGAAGTGCCGATCGAAATCGAGTAGCAGGACCGAAGTACCTATCCGGCTCTTTGAGTCCGGATGACGACCGTACCAGCTATGAAATCGTGCAGGGCCCGGCGCTGGCGATTCGTCAGAAGGACAATGAACTCGCTCCAGGTCCAAATTTGATTCAACCAATAGAACAATGTCCAAGTCGAGCCACCCAGTTCCCTCATCCTCCTGCTTTTCTCCATGAAGGTGAGGCTCAGGAACTCTGCGTCTGACATTTGCTCGACCGCATGGACATACCAGACTGTGGAAAGCAGGATCAGGACGAGGTTCATGGAGTAGCGAAGCCAGGCTTCCTTCGAGCCGAGAGGCATGAAGGAAGTGGTCACAATTCTCAAACCGCACAGTAACTTCCCCGGAGTCCCGCCCAAAATCTTCACACAAAGGATGTGATAGAAGATGGTGACCATCAAGTTTGGGATGAGGGCGACATAGATGATTTTCCGGTCAAAGTTGAGCAACCAAGTGTTCAGTAAGGTGATAGGAGAAAGGATGAGCAGGTCCAGCAGCAGCGCTGCTAGCCTGATCCAGAAACCGCCATATCTGGGTTCGACGCCTATTGGTTCGGGCGACGTTGATGATGCCGGGGCCGCCTGGGTCAGTGGTTCGTTCACAACTTGGTTTGTGGACGGTGACGTCTCCATTCCGATCTGAGCCTTCTCAACGCCCTTGAACCCGCAATTGGGACAGGAGTCATCAGACTTTGGAATGATGGTCTTTCGGCAGCCGGGGCAGATGGGAAGCGCCATGTGCATCCACAATTAATGGACCTTTAGGCGAAGTGTACTCCGCAATGCGGAGGGGCGATTCAAAATACAGAGAACTGTTACTTCAGCGCCGGCGCTCGAGGGCGGGCTCGGGCAGGGGTTCGAGCACGAGGAGCAGGTCCTTGGACGCGACCGCGCTGCCGGGCTGGACCTGGACTTCCTTCACCCGCGCGGCGATCGGCGAGTAGACCGAGGTCTCCATCTTCATCGCCTCGATCCCCAGCAGCTTCTGGCCGCGCGAGACCTGCTGGCCCACGCTCACGACCACCTGGACCACCTTGCCGGGCATCGGCGCCGCGATGTGGCCGGGGTTCTCGGGGTCCGCCTTCGCCCGCGTCTCCTTCGAGGCCTTGAGCGCGCGGTCCTGCACCCGCACCTGGCGGGGCACGCCGTTGAGCTCGAAAAACACCGGACGGCCGCCTTCGCTGTCCGCCTCGCCCACCGCGAGGAACTTGATGATGAGCGTCTTGCCGGGCTCGATCTCGAGGTTGATCTCCTGGCTCGGCTTCATCCCGAAGAAGTAGACGTCCGTCGGGAACACCGACGTGTCGCCGTAGTTCCGCCGGTGCGCCTCGAACTCGACGAACTCGCGCGGGTACATCAGGTAGCTCATCAGGTCCGTGTCGGTCGGCGTGAGCTTGATCTTGCCTTTGAGCTCCGTGCGGACCTCCTCGAGCTTCACCGAGGGGAGGGCGTCCGCCGGCCGGCCCTTGAGCGGCTTCTTGTCCCGGAGGATGATCTGCTGGACCTTCTTCGGCCAGCCGCCGTGGGGCTGGCCCAGGCGGCCTTCCATCAGCTCGACGACCGACTTCGGGAACGAGAGCTCGCGCTTCTCGTCCAGCACGTCCGCCGACTTCAGGTTGTTCGCGACCAGGTAGAGCGTCATGTCGCCCACGACCTTGCTCGACGGCGTCACCTTGACGACGTCGCCGAAGAGCCGGTTGACGTCGGCGTAGGTCCGCAGGATCTCGCGCCAGCGGCCCGCCAGGCCCAGGCTCGCCGCCTGCTCCTTCAGGTTCGTGATCTGCCCGCCGGGGATCTCGTGCTGGTACACCTGCGAGGTCCCCGCGCGCATCCCCGACTCGAACGGATAGTAGAGCTCGCGCACGCTCTCCCAGTAGTCGGAGCAGCGGTTGAGCGCGTCGACGTCCAGGCCGGTGTCGCGCTCCGTGTTCCGCAGCGCTTCGACCAGCGAGTTCAGGTTCGCCTGGCTGGTCAGGCCGCTCATCGCCGAGATCGCGGCGTCGGCGACGTGGACGCCCGCCTCGGAGGCCTTGAGGATCGAGGCCGCCTGGACGCCCGCCGTGTCGTGGGTGTGGAAGTGGATCGGGAGCCCGACCTCCTCCCGCAGGGTCTTCACCAGCTTGTGCGCCGCGTAGGGCTTGCAGAGCCCCGCCATGTCCTTGATGCCCAGGATGTGGACGCCGATCTTCTCGAGCTGCTTCGCCAGCTTGACGTAGTAGTCTAGCGAGTACTTGTCGCGCTTCGGATCGAGGAGGTCGCCCGTGTAGCAGATCGCGCCCTCGCAGAGCGCGCCGGTCTCCAGGACCGCCTCGAGCGAGGGCCGCATGTTCTGGATCCAGTTGAAGCAGTCGAACACCCGGAACAGGTCGATGCCGTTCTCCGCCGCGGTCTTGACGAAGGCGGCGACCACGGAGTCGGGGTAGTTCGTGTAGCCCACCGCGTTGCCTGCGCGGAGGAGCATCTGGAAAAGCACGTTGGGGATCTCGGCCCGGAGCATCGTCAGCCGCTCCCAGGGATCCTCCTTCAGGAAGCGCATCGCCGAGTCGAAGGTCGCGCCGCCCCACATCTCCAGGCTGTAGAGCCCCGAGAGCTTGCGCGCCACGAAGGGGGCGATGCGGAGGAGGTCGCAGGTCCGGACCCGCGTCGCGAGCAGCGACTGGTGGGCGTCGCGGCAGGTCGTGTCGGTGAGGAGCAGCGCCTTCTGCGACTTCGTCCACTCCGCGAACTTTTTGGGGCCGAGCTCCTTCAGCCGGTCGCGGGTGCCGGGCGGGATCGGCGACGCGAGGTCGAGGGTGGGCACTTCGGGCTCGGGCAGCGGCCGGCCGTCGACCCGCCCCTTCGCCTCGGGGTTGCCGTTCACGATGATGTCGCCCAGGAAGCTGAGGACCTTCGTGGCGCGGTCGCGCTTGGGATGCCAGCGCACGAGGTCGGGGGTCGAGTCGATGAACGTGGTCGTCGCGTCGCCGCGAGCGAACTCGGAGTGGGCGAGCAGGTTCTCCAGGAAGGGGATGTTCGTCTTCACGCCGCGGACGCGGAATTCCCGCAGGCCGCGGTCCATGCGCTTGATGGTCTGTTCGAAGGTGGGGGCGAAGGCCGTCACCTTGACGAGCAGCGAGTCGTAGTAGGGCGTGATCACCGCGCCGCTGTAGGCGGTGCCGCCGTCGAGGCGGATGCCGAAGCCCGCGGGCGAGCGGTAGTGGGTGATGCGGCCGAAGTCGGGGATGAAGCGGTTCTCCGGGTCCTCGGTCGTCACGCGGCACTGCATCGCGAAGCCGCGCGTGTCGATCCTCTCCTGCGGCGGGATCCCGATCGGCGGCTCGTGCATCGCCAGCCCCTGCGAGATCAGGATCTGCGACCGCACGAGGTCCACGCCCGTCACCATCTCGGTGACCGTGTGCTCCACCTGGATGCGCGGGTTCACCTCGATGAAGTAGAATTCGTTCCTGTCGACGTCGACCAGGAACTCGACCGTCGCGGCGTTGACGAGCTTCGCCTTCGTGACGAGCGCGACCGCCGCCTGGCAGAGCGCCTCGCGGAGCAGGGGGTCGAGGTTCGGCGCGGGGGCGATCTCGACGACCTTCTGGTGCCGCCGCTGGACGGAGCAGTCGCGCTCCCAGAGGTGGACGATCTCGCCGTGGACGTCGCCGATCACCTGGACTTCGATGTGCTTCGCGCGGGGGATGTAGCGCTCCAGGAAGACGGCGTCGTTGCCGAACGCGGAGCCCGCCTCGCGGCGCGCCTCCTCGAACAGCCCCTCGAGCTCGTCCGGCTTGTGGACCACCCGCATGCCGCGGCCGCCGCCGCCGAAGCTCGCCTTCATGATGAGGGGGAAGCCGATGCGCTTCGCCTCCTTCTTCAGGCTGGCGCCCGGCTTCACCGGACCGTCGGTGCCGGGCAGCACGGGGAGCCCGGTCTCGATCGCGAGCTTGCGCGCGGCGACCTTGTCGCCGAAGAGCTCCAGCACCTCGGGCGGCGGCCCGATGAAGGTGATCCCCGCGTCGCGGCAGGCGCGGGCGAAGTTCGCGTTCTCGGAGAGGAAGCCGTAGCCGGGATGGATCGCGTCGACCTTGACGCGCTTCGCGAGGTCGACGATCCCCTGGATGTCGAGGTAGGCGGCGACGGGGCCCTTGCCCTGGCCGATCTGGTAGGACTCGTCGGCCTTGAAGCGGTGGAGGCAGAAGCGGTCTTCCCAGGCGTAGACCGCGACCGTCTTGATGCCGAGCTCGGACGCCGCGCGGAAGACGCGGATGGCGATCTCGGAGCGGTTCGCGACCAGGAGGCGCTGCATAAAGCCGGGGGATTATAGCCGCGCTGCCGGGGAGGGGCAAGGAATGGGATTCGCGCGGTCGACTAATCGTCGAAAAACGTCCCGCGGCTTGGTATGGTAACCCCTCGATGCGAACCCTGCTTGCGACGGCGCTCCTGGGCGTCCTTGCGGGAGCCATTGCCGGCCACTTCATGAGAGGCCTTTCGGGAGCAGCCT
>JACQFK010000373.1 GCA_016200125.1 Planctomycetota bacterium | reverse complement strand
GCAGGACTTCACTCCCCTCTTCGGCATCTGCGGCAGGCGCGTGAGCGACTGCTTCGACCCGAAGAAGGAGGAACGCTTCGTCGAGGCGATCTTCGGCATTTCGGGGAAGTGGAAGGCCGTCACCCGGGACCGCGAGTCCTACGGCCGGCATGTCCGCAAGGTCTTCGAGGAGCAGGTCTTCAGCGTCCAGAAGTTCGAGCCGGTGCTCGAACAGATCCGCTCCGACTACGCCTACGCCACCGCCGCGGCGCAGAACCGCCTGATGGTTGCGCTCTACGAGGACATCCGTCCCGCGCGGCCCGGCCTACGTTTTGAGAAGTTCCGGTCCGACTATGGGCTGCTGGCCGGATCGCTGGCGCCGCAGGTCCTGCGGGACCTGGGGATGAACCTGGTCTCGTTCGCCGGGAGCGATGCCGCCGCGGTCTTGTTCGTCGCCGCGCTGAGCTCGGCCGGGATCCTGGGGACCTCGGTCGCGGCCGGAACGGCATGGGGCCCGATGACCTTCGGAATCAGCCTTGCCGTGGGGGTGGTGGCGGGAATCGCGCTGGACGCCCTGGTGGGCGACGCCTACGAGGACGCGGCCCGTATGGAGGTCCGCCGCCACGTGAACGAACTCCGGAACCGGGTGATCGACGACGTCCACGACGCGCTGGTGCGGGCGCTGCTGGCCTACCGCACGCTGCAGGAGCGCTGCGTCGTGGCGCTGTATGAAGGAGGATCCGATGAACGCCTTGCTGGTCGTCCTTAGCCTGGTCTGCGCCCAATCCGCGGCGGCGCGGCGGGCCGCGCGCGAAGTGGTGGAGGTCTTCGGCCGAGAGGCGGTCGAGGCCGCCGAACCGCGCGTCGCGCGGCTGGTCGAGGCCTACGGCGAGGAGGCGGTGACGGTGCTTCGGAAAGTGGGTCCCCCGGGGCTGCAGGCGATGGAACGCTTCGGCGCGCCCGGACTGCGCATCCTCGCGCGCTGGGGCGACGACGGCATGCGCCTGCTCGCGGTAGAAGGCGAGTCGGCCGTCGCGGCGCTGGCCCGCTACGGCGACGAGGCGGTCGAGCTGATGATCCGCCACCCCGGAGTCGGGCGTGATCTCCTGGCCCAGTTCGGAGGTCAGGCCCTGCGGACGAAGCTGACGACGGAGAGCGTGGTGACGCTGAACCGGCTCTCCGGCGAGATCCAGGCTACGGGCCGCTCGGCGGAGATCTTCGCGGTGATCGAGAAGTTCGGCGATCGCGCCTGCGACTTCCTCTGGCGGAACAAAGGGACGATCTTCCTCGCCGCGGCCCTGACGGCCTTCCTTCATGACCCGCAGCCCTACCTGGACGGCGTGAAACAGCTCGTGGTCAGTCCGGTGATGGACGTGGCGCGGGACGCGTCGTCGCGGACGAACTGGACCCTCGTCGCGATCGTCGCGGTGCTGCTCGTGAGCGCGTGGCTCGGAATCCGCTGGGGATGGGCGTCCAGGCGGTCGCGGGCCGTATGTCCTTGACTCCCCCTGGAGGCCTCCCTAGAATGTCGCACGACGTCCCGGCCTGATGGGGCTGTAGCTCAGTTGGGAGAGCGCGTGAATGGCATTCACGAGGCCGAGGGTTCGACCCCCTTCAGCTCCACCAGGCCGGGATCTTGTTTTTCACCCCCTCCGTCCCTTAAGGTCCGTCCCCCAGCGTCAAATATAGTAGCGATACCCCTACGGAGGTCTGCTTGATGGGCCTGCTGGCCGCCCTCGCCTGCCTGGCCTTCGCCCCTCAGGAGGAGAAGCTCGACGACTCGAAGATCAAATCCCTGATCGAGCTGCTGGGGGCGGATTTCCTGGAGGAGCGGGAGCCGGCGCGCAAATCGCTGGAGCAGGCGGGAAAGACGGCGGAGCCGCGCCTGGTGGAGGCGCTGTCCCACGCGGATCATCGGGTGCGGCGGTCCTGCCTCGAGCTCCTGACGCTGCTCAAGTCGACGGCCGCCCTCAAGCGTTCTTCCGAGCTGTTCACCCTCGACGACGATCCCACGGTGCGGGAGGCGGCGTTCCGGCTCCTCCAGTCGCTGGCGCAGGACGGCGAGGACGCTCTGATCGCGGCGCTCGCCAGCCCCCAGGTCGAGTTCCGGCGCGGCGCGATCCAGTCGCTCGCCGGCTTCAGAAGTCAGAAGTGCGTGGGGAAGATCGCGGAGCTGTACGACCGCGAGCCGGACAAGACCGTGAAGGAGGCGGCCTGGAGGTGCCTGCTGTCGCTGGGCAAGGCCTCCGAGCCCTATCTCCTCAAGTATCTCGGCGATGCGGACGCGGGGATCCGGAAGGACGCGCTTTCCGGGCTCCGGGGATCCCAGGACGACCAGACGCTGGCGGCCGTCGCCAAGCTGTTCGACCAGGAGACCGAGGAGGCGCCGCTGCACCAGGCCTCCGAGTTTCTCCAGCGGGCGGGCCTCCGCGCCGAGCCCGCCTACCTCTCCGGCCTGAAGAATCCCCGGCCGCAGACGCGGCTGAAGTCGGTCCAGGGACTGAAGGCGATCAAGAGCGAGAAGGCCCTGGAGGCGGTGGCTGAGGTGTTCCTGGGCGACAGCCCGCCGGACGTCCGTGGGGCCTCCGCGGACTACCTCAAGAGCCAGGGACTGCGCGCGGAGGCGGCGCTGATGCGGGGCCTGCAAAGCGGCGACTCCGCGATCCGCCTGGCCTCGATCCAGGTCCTTGGGGAGATCGGAAGCGAGAAGGCGCTCGAGAGGGTCGGCCGGATCTTCCGCGAGGAGAAGAACCGGGAGATCCATGAGAAGAGCTTCGACTTCCTCAAGAAGCTCGGGATCCGCGCGGAGAACGACCTGCTGGGGGCGCTCGCCGACGAGGATAAGGAGATCCGCAAGCAGGCGGTGTTCGCCCTCGGCGACGCGCAGTCCGAGCGCGCCATCCCCCGGCTCATCGACTTCATGACGGAGCTGGACCCCGCGATGAAGGAGGCCTCGGAAGTTGCGCTCGCGTCGATCGGCCGGAAGGCGATCGACGAGGTGGGCAAGGCGGTGGAGGGGGGCCGGCTGAAGAAGGCCGTGGCGGACGCGATCGACCTGCATTACACGCGGGGCGAGGTGGAGCGGATTCTCGAGGCGCAGTTCGGGGACGACGATTCCACCGGGTTCTACGAGGGGCAGTTCAAGGACCTCGAGGTCTTCGGCAAGGAGAAGGCGGTGCCCGTCCTGATCCAGATCCTCAACGACCGTTCGTACGTCTTCCGCCGGATCCACCGGCGGGAGCGGCCGGACAAGTACCGCGACACGATGAAGGAACTCTCGGTCATGGCGCTGGGCGAGTTCGGGGGCGACGGGGTGCTGCAGGCCCTGAAGACCTTCCTGGCGGACGAGCGGCAGCAGCAGTTCCTGGCCCGGCGGGTGCGCGAAGAGACCCTCGTGGCGCTCTACCGGCTGGGGGAGAAGAAGTTGCTCGACGATCATCTCAGGGAGGCCCGCAAGAGCGCGGACCGCCAGCTGCAGGCGGAAACCTCCGAGCAGAAGGAGGAGGGCTGCGACCAGCTGTTCTCGCTCGGGCTGCTCTTCAACCGGCTCAAACGGTACCCGGAGGCGGCGCAGGCGTACCACGAGCTGATCGCCGCCATCGAGAAGTTCAAGCTGGACCACGCCCGCGAGCGCAACCTGGCGACCACGTACTACAACCTGGCCTGCCTGAGTTCTCAGAGCGGGGACCGGGCGAAAGGCGTGGAGTGGCTGGAGATGGCGGTGAAGGCGGGCTTCATCGACCGCGCGTGGATCCGGAAGGACCGGGACCTCGACGCGATCCGCGAGGAGGCGGGCTTCAAGAAGCTCCTCGCCGACGACCGCCTGTTCGAGAAGAGGCCGGAAGAGGCCCCGCCTGCGGATAAATAAACCCTTTTCCGGCGTTTCATCCCCAGGAGGAGACCGGTGGCGGAATTGCAGCGGGAGTTCGAGTCGCAGCTGCGCCGGACCCTGGACGCTCTCTACTACGCCGCGCTGGACCTGAGCGGCAACTCCAGCGACGCCGAGGACATCGTTCAGGAAGCGGCGATGAAGGGGCTGAGGCGCTTCGACTCCTTCCAGCCGGGCACGGACTTCAAGGCCTGGATGATGAGGATCCTCGCCAACACCTACATCGACCTGTACCGGCGGCGGCGGCGCGAGAAGCCGGCGAGCGCCGAAGACGCCGTCGCCGCGATGGCCGAATCGGAGTCGCCGCTCCGGCGCGGAGACCTCGAGTTCCTCCTCCCGGACGACGTGGAGCGGGCGCTGGGCTCGCTGCCGGAGGAGCAGCGCGCGGCGATCGTGCTCGTGGACGTGAACGGACTGACGAATCAAGAGGCGGCCGAGGCGCTGGGATGGCCCCTGGGCACCGTGAACTCGCGGGTCTACCGCGGGCGGGCGGAGCTCCGGATGGCCCTGCGCCGCGCGGCCGACGAACACCGACTTCTGGGCAAGGGGACACGATGAACGACGACGACCTGCGCAAGCTGCTGCAGAACTCGCTCGCCGGGCGGCATGCGCCCGCCGATGCGCGGGAGCGCATCGTGAGCTCGCTGCGTCCGCGCCGCCGCTTTCGGATCTGGAGCGCGGCGGCCCTGGCCGCGACGGCGGCGGCCCTGCTGGCGGCCGCGGTCCTGGCGCTGCTG
>JACQFK010000022.1 GCA_016200125.1 Planctomycetota bacterium | reverse complement strand
GTTCTCGCGGATCCGGTCGAACACGACGATCGTGTCGTTGATCGAGTAGCCGATGACGGTCAGGATCGCCGCGAGGGTGTTGAGGCTGATGTCGAAGTTCAGGCCCCAGGACTTGGGGACGACGGCGCCGGCGAGCGCGGTGAAGCCCAGCGCGAAAACCGCGTCGTGGATCAGCGCGACGACGGCCGCGACGCCGTAGCGCCAGGAGTCGAAGCGGACCGCGACGTACACGATCATGAGCACCCAGGAGACGACCATCGCCCAGAAGGTGGAGTTGCGGAGCTCGCCGGCCACCGCGCTGCCGATCTTCCCGCTCGACAGGAAGGGGCTCTTGGAGAGTTCGTCGCCCAGCAGGGCCTTGAGCTCGTCGCGCAGCTTGGTCAGCTTGTCGGTGTCCGTGGAAACCTTCTCGGTGGGCGCGAACTTGATCTTTTTGAGGCCCACGGGGGGCGCGGCCATCTCCTCGAGGCTGAAGAGGGGGGCGCCCTGGCTGTCCTTCTCGAGCAGGTCCTTGATCTTCCCCGCGTCGGAGATCTTCTTGCGGTCCGCGGCCAGGTTGAATTTGTCTTCCTTGAAGTAGATGATCCAGCCCTTGCCCTCCTTGCGGCCGTCGAGCTTGCGGAGGTTGGGGTCGACGTCCTTGTCGGTCATCTCCTCGAAGGGGTCGCGCGAGAGCCAGTCCTTGAAGACCTCCTGGAGGTCCTTCTTGATCTCGTCGACGTTGTCGAAGCCGCTGCGGAGCTGGAAGTTGCGCGAGGTGCCCTTGATGATGTTCGTGTCGGCGTGGCGGGCCTCGGGCTCCGTGATCGTCTGGATCTCGGCGTCGTCGAACTTGGGCAGCCCGTCGGCCTTCTTGATGCCCTTGATCCGGTTTCGGACCTCGTCGATGCTCTGCGCCTTGTTCATCGAGAAGGCGACGTTGGCGCCGCCCTTGAAGTCGATGCCGTATTTCTCGTCTTTCCGGGCGAAGAAGACGCCCATCACGATGACGGTTCCGATGATCGAGCCCATCACGCAGGCCTTCGCGACGCGGAGGAAGTTGACGTTCGGCTTTCTCAGCAGGGACATCATCTTCCAGCTGCTGAGCCCGCCGGTCAGGAGCATCCTGAGGAAGACCTTGGAGCAGAAAAGGACGCTGAACAGGGTCGTCAGGATGCCGATCGAAAGAGTGACGGCGAAGCCCTGGACGGGGCCGGTGCCGAAGTAGTAGAGCACGACGCCCGCGATGAGCGTCGTGACGTTGGAATCGACGATGGTCGTGAAGGCCCGGTCGTGTCCCGCGTCGAAGCACTGGGCGGCGGTCTTGCCCTTGGCCTGCTCCTCGCGGATGCGCTCGAAGATCAGGATGTTCGCGTCGACGGCCATGCCGACGGTGAGGACGATGCCGGCGATGCCGGGCAGCGTGAGCGTCGCGTTGAAGAAGGACATGATCGCCATCAGGTAGACCAGGTTCAGGATGACGCTGATCACTGCGATCAGGCCCGCGGCGCGATAGTAGACGAGCATGAAGATCGAGACGGCCAGAATCGTGATGCCGCTCGCCATCAGGCCGCGGCGGATCGCGTCCTCGCCGAGCGTGGGCCCGACGAAGGTCTCCGACTCCGGCTTGCCGGGGAGCGCCTGTCCGTTCTCGAAGGAGCCGATGGGGGCGGGAAGGCTGCCGCTGCGGAGGATGATCGAAAGCTCCTTCGCGTCGTTCTGGTCCTTCGCGCCGGAGATCTGGCCGCGGCCGTGGAAGGCGGGCGACTGGACCGCCGGGGCCGACTTCACCTTGCCGTCGAGCATGATGACGATGAGGCCGGGCGGCCGCTGGTTGTAGAGGTTGAAGGCCGCCTCGTCGAACATCTTGGCGCCTTCGACGTCGAGCTCGAAGGAGGTGACCCAGCGGGCGCCGCCGGGGACCATCTCCTGCCGCGGCTCCGCCTGGGTGATGTGGCGGCCCTCGATGACCGTCTTCTTCTGGACCAGGAGCTGGGCGCCGTAGGCCTCGTACTCGCCGCCCCGGGCCCGCTCGGTGTTCTCGACGACCATGTAGTCGCTCGGGACCACCTTGTCCTTGTTGTAGCGCTCCTGGAGGTCCTTGGGGGCGGCGGCGTGGAGCTCCAGCTTGCCCGTCGTCTGGATGATGCGCTTGTAGTCGTTGAGGGTGTCGGCGTCGACGCCGGCGAGCTGGATGACGATCTGGTCCTCGCCGTGGGAGTTGATCTTGGGCTCCTTGAGCTGCTTGGCCTCGACGCGGCGGCGGATGACGTCGGTGGCGACCTTGGTGGCCGCTTCCTTGCTGCCGCTGAAGCCCGGGTCGAAGAGGACCCGGTAGCGGAGCTCGGCGCCGCCGGCGAGGTCGATGCCGCGGTTGAATGTCGCGTCGCCGAGGACCGGGATCTTCGGCTTGTTCGGGATCGGCGCGACCATGTAGGCGCAGATCACCGTCAGGATGACGATGACGATGAATCTGACTCGCGTGTCCTGGCCCATATCAAATCCTGAAAACGATCCTCTGCCGTCAACTCCCTATCGACTGATGCGGGGAAGGGGTGCCTGCTTTCGGGGTCAGCTCTTTTTTTCCGTGGCCTCGGCCTTGGGTTCCTCCGCCGCGGCGCCCGAGGCCTTCTCGAGGCTGACGACCGAGGACTTGCTCACCCGGATGCAGACGTCCTTGCGTTCGTCGATGCACAGGATGAGGTATGGGTCCTCCGGTTTGACTTGCTTGACGATCCCGTAGATGCCGGCGGAGGTCTGGACGTGGTCGTTTTTCTTGAGGTTGCCGATCATCGCCTCCCGTTCCTTGCGCTGCTTGCTCTGGGGGCGGATCATCAGGAAGTACATGACCACGAACATGAGCACCAGGGGGACCATCATCCCCCCGAGGCCGGGTCCGGCGGCCGGGGCGCCGCCCGCGGGGGCGCCGCTCGCGGGGGCGGTCCCCGAGTCCTGGAGGAAGAAAAGCATGTCCATAAGTGGGGGGCATTATACACACGCGCCTTTGGAACGGAAGGGAATTCGTCGGCGCGGCGCGCCGCGGGGCGCCGCCGGCGCGGAAAAATAATTCGAAAATGAACCGTCTTATGGGTTCGCCGCCGCACCCTCTCGTGGAGGGGAATGGCCCATAAATACCCCATTATGGGCTCCCGGGTTCTTGACAAGCTCCGCGCGGAGAACTAGGCTGACATGGCCATGACGCCGGACTACGACACCCGACGCGCCCACCCGCGGCGCCGCGTCCCCAACGTGGAAATGTTCTGCTACCGCGCGTCGACCAGCGCCACCCCCCAGATGCGCCGGAACATCGGCGCCGAGATCCTGGACATCTCCCAGGGCGGCGCCCGCGTCCGGGTCAGCGAGTCGGTGGGGCGGGGCGAGACGGTCACTTTGGAATTGCGCGACCGCGCCTCCGGCGAGGCCTTCCGCGCCCGCGGCGAGGTCCGCTGGGCCGTCTCCGCGGGCCTGGGCCACCTCCTCGGCGTCCAGTTCAGCGAGCACTACACCCCCGTCGGCGAGCGCGAGGTGTTCACCACCGGCGCGTCGCCCACCACCAAGATCCTGCCCGCCGAGATGGCCGCCGCGGGCGGGGACATCGTGCTCGCGCCCCCCGAGAAGCGCAAGGCGGAGCGCTTCGCCCTCAAGGACTACACCGTCACCCTCTACCGGCAGGGCACTCTGGCGGCCCAGGGCCTCAAGCGCAACCTCGGCCGCACCGTGCTGGACATCAGCTCGACCGGCGCCCAGCTCGAGGTCTCCGAGACGATGGAGGCCGGAGGCCTGGTCCAGTTCACCCTCCATCTCAACATGCTCTCCGACTCGCTCGACGCGCTGGCGGCCGTCCGCTGGTGCCGTCCCGATCCCGGCGTCGCGGGCTCCAGCTACCGCGCCGGCCTCCAGTTCCTCAACCTGGGGGACGCCCAGCGCAAGAAGATCGAATTCATGCGCAAGTGGTTCACCAAGCCCAAGAAGAAGTAGCCCCCGCCCTCGAACGGTTGCTCTTGAGCCTGCGGAGATCCTGACGTAAAGTCGTGCGATGACGTTCCGCTCCATCCTGGCCCTCCTGCTGCTCGCGGCGGGGCAGGAGCCCGAGTCCCGCGCCCGCTTCGAGCGCATCCCCGGCACGGAGTTCGATCTCCGCGGCCCCTTCCGCGACACCGTGGACGCCCTGACCCGGCAATGGCTGCTCCGGATGCCGGAGGCCAATCCCGCGGTCCTCGAGATGTTCGCCGACCGCGACAAGAAGCCGCCGCGCAGCCTGCTGCCCTGGTCCGGCGAATTCGCGGGAAAGTACCTTACCGGCGCGGTCCAGATCCTGCGCCTCACGGGCGACCGGGAGCTGAAGGAGTCCCTGGCGAGGTTCGTCGCCCGGCTGATTAAGCTCCAGGACACGGACGGCTACCTCGGCCCCTTTCCCCGCGACAGCCGCCTCACCGGCAAGGCGCCCAACGCCGGCGGCGACACCTGGGACGCCTGGGGCCATTACCACGTCATGCTCGGACTGCTGCTCTGGCACGAGGAGACGCAGGACGCGAAGGCGCTGGACTGCGCCGTGAAGATCGGCGACCTCCTCTGCCGGAAGTTCCTCAAGAGCGGCAAGAAGATGGTTTCCATGGGCAGCGCGGAGATGAACCACGCGCCCCTCCACTCACTCGTGCTGCTGCACCGGCGCACGAAGGTCCCGAAGTACCTCGAGCTGGCCCGGCAGATCGTCGAGGAGTTCCAGGACAAGGCCGCGGGCGACTACGTGCGCGTGGCGCTGGCCGGGAAGGAGTTCTTCCAGGGGCCGAAGCCCCGCTGGGAAAGTCTCCACCCGGTAATGGGCCTGGCGGAGCTCTACCTGGCGACCGGCGACGACGCCGCCCGCAAGGCCTTCGAGCAGATCTGGTGGTCCATCTGCAAGTTCGACCGCCACAACACGGGCGGCTTCTCCTCGGGCGAGCAGGCCAAGGGCAATCCCTACGACAAGGGGGCGGTCGAGACCTGCTGCACGATCGCCTGGGTCGCCCTCGGCGTCGAGATGCTCCGCCTCACGGGCGATTCGATCGTCGCCGACGAGCTGGAGCTGTCGACGCTGAACGCCGTGGCGGGCTGCCAGTCCCGGACGGGGACCTGGTGCACCTACAACACGCCGATGGACGGCCGTCGCGTGAAGAGCACGGACGACATCGCGTTCCAGAAGCGCCCCGGCAGCGAGGAGGTCAACTGCTGCAGCGCCAACGCGCCCCGCGGCTTCGGGATGGTCGGCGACTGGGCGGTGATGCGCGTCGGGAAGGGGATCGCGCTCAACTGGTACGGGCCCTCGACGATCAGCGTCCCCGTCGCGGGGACGAAGGTGACGCTGAAGCAGGAGACGGAGTACCCTCGCGAAGGGACGGTCGTGATCGAGGTGGCGCCCGAAAAGCCCGTGGAGTTCACGCTGCGGCTGCGCATTCCTCACTGGTCGGCCCGGACCACGCTCAAGGTGAACGGCGCGGCGGTCGAGGCCAAGCCGGGGCTCTACGCGGCGGTCGAGCGGACCTGGACGGCGGGGGACAGGATCGAGATCGCGTTCGACTTCTCCTTCCACTTCTGGGTGGGCGAGCGCGAGCTGGGCGGGCGGACCTCGATCTACCGCGGCCCGATCCTGCTGGTCCACGAATCGAAGGGCGCGGCCCTGCCGCAGTTCTCCAAAGGCTGGCAGAAGGAGGAGAATCTCTGGTCGGCGGGGGCGGCGGGCGCCTCCTTCGAGGTGGCCTTCGAGGGGGCCGCGATCGTCTGGCGCGGACGGCGCTTCGACGACGGAGGGATGGCGCGGATCTCGATCGACGGCAAGGAGATCGACCGGGTGGACCAGTTCAGCCCCCAGAAGGGGGTGATCTTCGTCTGGGAGTTGGCCGGCCTGGAGGACAAGCCGCACAAGATGAAGGTCCAGATCCTGGAGGAGCGGAATCCCGGGTCGCTGGGCCGGCGCGTCACGGTCGGCAGCCTCAGCTCCCCCAAGGATGATCCTCCGGCCATCGATGCGTCGTCCCTGAAGGCGAAGCGGGTGAAGGTCGAGGGGGCCTCGGCGCCGCTCGTCCTCCTGGAACTGGAAGGAGCCGAGCCGCCCCTCCGGCTGCGCGACTTCGCGACGGCGGGGGAGGCGGGGCGCGAATACGCCTCCTGGCTGTCCGTCGAGAAGATCAAGCCGGCGCCCTTTTCGCCCGAGAATCCCCTCCGCTCCGCGCGCCCCGAGCGCTGACGGAAGCGCAGTCGGGGTGCAGGGACGCCGCCCTTCCGGCCGATTTGACTATATAATTAACCGCTAGCAGCATGAGCAAGCCCCAGCGCCAGGTCCAGCTCCCCCACACGCTCGTGAAGGAGATCGCCGTCCTCGACGGCTATCTCGGCGCGGCGGGTCCGGCCCACATCTTCCAGGCGAAGCTGAGGAACCTCCCCGGGCTCATCGGGGAGATGATGGTCGCCGGCGAAAGCGATCCCAACTTCTTCCAGATCGACTACAAGTTCACGATCGGGAAGGGGCCGATCGAGGAGCAGGGGGTGGTCCAGGCCATCCGCGACCGCGCCGACGCGCTCTGGAAGGAGTTCCGCGCGCAGGCCTCACGCGACGCCGACGCGGCGCTCAAGGCGCGCGACCGCTACCTGCGGGTCGTGGATTCGCGGCTGCTGGAGAACCCGGGCCTCGTCGTGAAGGCCCCGGCCCACCAGGGGGGATCGAGCAAGGACACCGACCGGCTCCTCAGCGAGGACCGCGCGCTCCGCCGCCTGAACCACCGCAACATCGTGCGGCGCTACGCCCGCATCGACGATCCGGCGCTCGGCCCCTGCCTGCTCCTGGAGCACGTCCAGGGGAAGACGCTCGACCGCATCTGGCGGCGGCGGGTGGAGAACCGGCAGGGGCCGCTTCCGCTGTCGGCGGTCGCCCACATTGCCTACCAGCTGGCCCACGCGATCTCCCACGGCCACCAGCACGGAGTGTTCCACGGCGAGCTCCACCCGGCGAACATCCTCATCGAGGAGGTCCCGGCGAGCAAGTCGAAGGGCGTCGTCAAGCTCGCGGGCTACGGCGGCGCCGGCGCCGGCGGGGCGAGCGCGCTGCCCTACGCCGCGCCGGAGATGGTCCGCGACGGCAAGGCGACGGCCGCGACCGACGCCTACCAGCTGGGCGCCACGCTCTACGTGCTCGCCACGGGCCGCCTGCCCTACGAGGCGGGGAGCCCCGACGAGATCCGCGAAGTGCTGCTCTCGCGGGAGGACCATCCGACCCGGGTCCACCACCTGCGGCCCGAGATCTCCCCCCGATTCGAGGCGCTGATCGAGGGGGCGCGCGAGAAGTCCGAGCACAAGCGCTGGCCGCTCAAGAAGATCGTCGAGGAGCTGACGCAGCTCTACGCCTCCAAGGGCTTCTCGCTCGACGACGCGCCGCGCGGCAGCATCGCGGAGGAGCTCCTGGTCCGCGTCCAGACCGACCTGGCGCTCAAGGACTTCTTCCGCGCCGTGGAGGCCGTGGACCTCGTGAAGGACTTCCTCGACGGCGTTCCGGGCGCCAAGGGCGACGAGGTCCGCCG
>JACQFK010000356.1 GCA_016200125.1 Planctomycetota bacterium | reverse complement strand
TGGCGCAGTACTTCCCCTGCATCGAGGTGAACAGCTCGTTCTACCGGCCGCCGGCCGCGAAGATGACGGAGGCCTGGGCCCGGCGCACGCCCGAGTCCTTCGTCTTCACCGTGAAGGCCTGGGAGCGCTTCACCCACGACCGCGAGACCTTCACTGAGGCCGACGCGCGGCTCTTCCAGGAGGGCCTCGCGCCGCTGCTGGCGTCGGGGAAGCTCGGGGCGCTCCTCCTCCAGTTCCCCTGGTTCTTCAAGGACGATCCGACGGCGCGCGACCGGATCCGCCGGGCGGCCGACGCGCTGCGCGGCTGGGCGCCGCTCGTGATCGAGCTGCGCCACAAGTCCTGGCTCGAGGCCCTGGACTTCCTGCGCGGCCAGGAGCTCAACTTCTGCAACATCGACCAGCCGAAGTCCTCCACCGCGATCACCGGCACGCGGCTCGTCACCGGCCCGGTGGGCTACGTCCGGCTCCACGGCCGCAACGCCAAGGCCTGGTTCCGCAAGGGCGCGACCGTGGAGGAGAAGTACGACTACCTGTACAGCCGCGAGGAGCTGCGGCTCTGGGAGGAGGCGATCCGGGAGATGGAGGCCGAGAAGCTGTTCCTGATCCTGAACAACCACTTCCAGGGGAAGGCGATCGCGAACGCCTTCATGCTGATGAAGGCGCTGGGGAAGGAAGCCGTCCCGCCGCCTCCCGTCCGGGCGGTCTACGGGGACCTGCTTTAGTTCCCCGCCAGAAGGTAGGCCAGGATGACGCCCACGGTCAGGACGATCACCAGGACACTGCCGACGACGTCTTTCGCGGTGCTCTTGCTCATGGTGTCAGAGTGAGCATATCCCATGCCACCCGCTTTCGCCCGGGAACCGGGGTCCGGGTTCTACAAAAATGTCGGACGGGGCGACGCGGATGATCGTCGCCCGCAGCTGCTACAGCTTCCTGAAGGGGACTTCGACGCCCGCGGCGCTCGTCGCCCGCGCGTCGGCGCTGGGGATGAAGCGCCTCGTCCTCGCCGACGACGACAGCCTCGCCGGCGCCGTCCCCTTCTGGGCCTGCTGCCGCTCGGCGGGGATCCGCCCGGTCCTCGGCGCCCGGGTGGGCGGCCGCGTCTGGCTGATCCGGAGCCGTACCGGCTACGCCAACCTCTGCCGCCTCATCACGAAGAGAAAAGTGGCCACAGAGGCACAGAGACACGGAGCAAATTCTTCTTTGTGTCTCTGTACCACCGTGGCCACTCCGGGGGGGCGCGTGGAGGCGACGAACGTCAGGGACGCGACCTTCGCGACCAAGGAGGAATGGCGCGTCCACCGGCTCCTCTCCGCGATCCGGCAGAACGAGCTCGTCGCCCACGTCGAGGGCCTCGCGAGCCCCGAGGCGTATCTGCGCAACGATGTCGAAACCACCGCGGAGGAGGAAGCGATCCTCGAGTCCTGCGACTGGGAGTTCCTCCCCGCGCCGAAGGTCTTCCCGAAGAACCAGGGCGGCATGGAGCGGCTCCGCGCGCTCTGCCGGGCGGCGCTCGGCTGGCGCTATCCGGCGGACCCGCCCCTCGAGCGGATCGAGCGCGAACTGGGCGTGATCGGGAAGCTCGGCTTTGCCGACTACTTCGTCGTCGTCCACGACATCGTGAAGTACTCGCGCGGGCGCGGGCTCCCCGTCGCGGGCCGCGGCTCGGGGGCCTCGAGCGTCGTCGCCTACCTCCTCGGCATCACCAACGTCTGCCCGATCGCCTACGACCTGCCCTTCGAGCGCTTCCTCCACGAGGGCCGCGCCGACTTTCCGGACATCGACGTCGACTTCTCCTGGCGCGTGCGGGACGACGTCATCGCCCACGTCTTCGAGACCTTCGGCGACGTCGCGATGGTCTCGACCCACATCAGCTTCCAGCACCGCTCGGCCTTCCGCGAGGCGGCCAAGGCCTTCGGCTATTCCGACGACCAGGTCACGCTGCTCCAGCGGGGGCGGGTGGAGGTCCCCGACCGCGCGAAGCTCGAGCGGGCCGCGGCCGCGATCCTCGGCCTGCCGCGCCACCTCTCGGTCCACCCCGGCGGCGTGGTCCTCCATCCCGACGGCGTGGCGCCCCTGGAGCGGGCCGAGAAGGGGGTCCTCGTCACCCAGTACGACAAGGAGACGGTCGAGGCGGCGGGCCTCGTCAAGATCGACCTCCTCGGCAACCGCGCGCTCTCGACGATCCGCGAGACGGTCGAGATCGTCGAGCGGATCCGCGGGACGCGGCTCGACGTGGAGCGGCTGCCCGTGGACGAGCCGGCGGTCCGGCTCCTCCGCGAGGCGCGGACGCTGGGCTGCAACCAGCTGGAGTCGCCGGCGATGCGGTCGCTGATCCGGATGATGCGGCCCTCGGACGCGAAGGGGCTGATGAAGGCGCTCGCGCTGATCCGGCCGGGCGCCGCCTCGCTGGGGATGAAGGAGGCCTTCGTGCGGCGCGAGCGGGGCCTCGAGGCGGTGCCGCCGCGCGGGCTGTTGCCCGACACCCACGGGATCATGCTCTACGAGGACGACGCGATGCTCGTCGCCTCGGCCCTCACGGGGCTCTCCCTCGCGGAGGGCGACCGCTTCCGCCGCCGCGTCCAGAAGCTGCGCAGCGACGAGGAGCGCCGCGCGGTCTCGAAGGAGTTCCTCGGCCTCTGCGCGCGCCACGGGAGCGACCCCGCGGTCGCGAAGGACCTCTGGATCCAGATGGCGAAGTTCACGGAGTTCTCGTTCTGCCGCGCCCACGCGGCGTCCTACGGCGTGCTCGCCTGGGCCTCGGCCTGGCTCGCGGCCCATCACCCCGTGGCCCACTGGACGGCGGCGCTCAACAACAACCAGGGGCTCTACGACGCGCGGGTCTACCTCGAGCAGGCCAAGCGCGAGGGCATCCCGGTCCGCCTCCCCTGCGCGCAGAAGTCGCAGCTCGAGTTCATCGAAGAGGAGGGCGCGATCCGCGTCGGCTTCAACCGCATCTTCGGGATCGAGCAGCGCGAGATCGCGCAGATCCTCGAGGCGCGGCCCTTCTCGTCGCTCGGCGACTTCCTGACCCGGACGAAACTCTCGAAGCCGTCCCTGCGGAGCCTGGCGCTCTGCGGCGCGCTCGACTGGACGGGGATGCCGCGGCCGCGGATCCTGATGTACGCGCGCGCGCGGGGCCGCGACGTGCCGGCGATCCGGGATTTCACCGAGATCCAGAAGTTCACCCACGAGTTCGAGATCCTGGGGCTCTCGGCGCGGCGCCACATCCTGGAGTACCTCGCGCCGCCGGGGAAGACCGACAGCCGCGCGATCGCGGGCGCGGCGGGGAGGCGGATCACGCTCCGGGGGATCATGGCGACGTCGCGGCTCACCGAGACCGCGAAGTCCGAGCCCATGGAATTCCTGACGATGGAGGACCCTCACGGGCTCTTCGAGGTCGTGCTTTTCCCGCAGGTGTTCCGCCGCTGCCGGCAGCTCATCGGGACCCTCGGCCCCTACGAGGTGACGGGCAAGGTGGAAGAGCGCTACGACTCGGTCGCGATCACGGCGGAATCGATCCGCGCCGTCCCCGTTCAGCGCAGCGACGCCCAGATCATGTGGCCCGCCGTCACCGCCGCCGCGACATAGAGAATCGCGGCGAAAGGCTTCTCGGGCACGCGCTTGTTCATCCAGGCCCCGGCCAGCGTCCCCAGGGGGATGAGCGGGATGAACCAGATCGAATCACGCAGCGTCGACCCGTTGATGTAGCCGAGCGCGACGTAGGTCGGGATCTTGGCGGAGTTGATCAGGAGGAAGTAGAAGACCTGGGTGCCCACGAGGAGGTGCCGCGCGAGCTTCTCCTGGAGGAGATAGAGCGTGATGAGCGGCCCGGCGGCGTGGCTGATCGTCGAGACGAAGCCCGCGGTCGTGCCGACGGCGACGCTCGACGCGGGGTGGGAGGGCAGCGTCGGGACCCGGCGGCCCGTCAGCCCCCAGGCCTGGATCGCGACGAAGGCGAGGCAGACGGAGCCGATCAGGACGGAGAGGCCGTGCTGGACGCGCGCCGGGTCGGATTTCTGCAGCTGCCAGAAGACGGCGCTGCCGAGGACGACCCCCGCAAGCGCGCCCCAGACGAGCGGCTTCAGGATCCGCCACTCGTAGTTCCTCAGGTGGTGGAGGTTGCTGAGCGCGTCGGCCGCGATCAGCAGCGGCAGCTGGACGCCCAGCATGTGGCGCGCGGGCATGACCGAGGCCATGAGGGGAAGCGCGACGATGCCGATCCCGCCGCCGAAGCCCGACTTGCTGATCCCCGTGATCAGGACCGCCGCCCCCACGCAGAGATAGTAGACCCAGGGGGCGACGTTTTCGGGGATCTGGGGCCAGATCATGGAGGGGCTCTAGACGCGCGTTTCGAGGATCGCGCCGCAGCGGCGGAACCACTCCTCCTGCTCGGGCGAGAAGAGCGCCTCGCGCAGGTCCACGAGGTAGAAGTCGGTCCCCAGGACGATCGCCTCGCGGAGGTCCGCGCCGCGCAGGTTGGCCGTCCGGATCTCCTCGGGCGAGCGGTAGCTCTGGTCGTAGTACTCGTCCGTGTAGAAGCCCGAGCGGGTCCCCTCCGACGGCCCGCCGAAGAGCAGGCCGCTCCGCGACGAGCCCATGTGAAAGCTCGCCTTGCGGAGGTCGGCGCCGCGCAGGTCCGCCTTCTCCCACTCGACGTCCGCCAGCTTCGCGTCGGAGAGGCTGGCCGACCGGAACGACGCGCCGGGCATGACCGACCCGGTCAGGTGGGCGCCGTAGAGGCGGGCGCCCTCGAAGTGGCCGCCGGGCACCTGGACGCCCTCGAGGTTCGCCCCGGCCAGGTTGGCGTCGAAGAAGCGCGCCCCCCAGAGGACGGCCTGCCGCAGGTCCGCGCCGCACATCTGCACCTTCTCGAGATTCGCGCCCGTGAAATCCGCCTCTTCCAGGCGGACCGGTCCCTGGGCCGACGCCGGCATCGGCATGGGCTTGTATCCCTTCCTCCTCAGGCGCGCGATCGCGGTTCGCGCGGAGACCGCGCTCTCGAGCATCTCGCGCGACTTCGAGGTCTGAAACAGCGCGCCCGTGAGATTGGCCCTGCGGAAGTTGGCTCCGCGCAGATCGCAGCCCATGAAGGAGCTTCTCGTCAGTAAGGCCGACTCGAGGCTCGCTTCGCGCAGGATCGACGTCGCGAAGTCCGCCTTCTCGGCGCGGATCTGGCTCAGGTCGGCCCCGCTGAGATCGGCGCCCCTCGCGGTCGCAAAGTTGAGCGAGGATCCCCGGAAGCGGGTGCCGCGAAGGCAGGCGCCGGTGAATTCGGCCTGGTCGAGCGTCGATTCGCTGAGATTGGCGCCGGCGAGGTTCGTCTGGGTGAACTGGGCGTAGGAGAGGCGCGAGCCGGGCCACTCCGCGCCCGCCAGATGCGCGCCCCAGAACCAGGTGATCCTTCCCGGGTCCGGCGGCCTCCATCCGCTGCCGGTCGCGTGGAGCAGGCTGGCGCCCATCGGCTGCGCCATGACCTGGTCCTGGAGCCAGGCCTGCAGGGCCTCGATGGCGTCGTGCCGGCCGGCGAGCAGCGCTCCGGCCTTCCGGATCAGCTCGAGCGAGAGGCGGGCGCCGAGCCCCGTCAGGAACACGCTCTCCTCGCCGATCCCGGCGAGCCGTTCCGCCGCGAGCAGCATCCGCACCTGCTCGTAGCGGAGCAGGCGGATGTCCTCCACGGCGAGGCCGCGCCCGAGGAGGAAGCCGAGGAATCCCCGGTGTCCCCAGAGGGTGACTTCGTCGGGGCCTTCCGACGCGGGCCAGGCGATCCTCCGGTAGCAGATCAACCTCGCCTTCCTCCGGAACCGAAGCGGGACGCGGCGGTCCAGGTGCCGCCGCAGCGCGGATTCACAGTCGGCGATCGACTCGTCCTCCGCCATCCGGTCAAGGCAGATCCTCCAGAGCGCCGGCGCCTGTGGCCGGTCGCCGGGGGGTGTCGCGCGCAGCCGCCGCATCACCGAGGCGCAGCGCTCCTTGTGCGCGGCGAGGACGTATTCGAGGGCCTCGTCCTCGGCCCAGGGAGCCAGGCTGTAGACGCGATGATCGGCGGCGAGACGCTGCGTCGCGGCATACACGACCAGCATCCGGTCGGAAAGCTCGGCGATGCGCGGAAGGTGGGGCTCGTCGAGCAACTCGACGATGGAGCCCTTCGGGATCGCGGCGGCGAGGCTGCGCAGCGCCGAGGTTTTTCCCGAGCCCGGCTCGCCCTGGATGCAGATGACGCCGGGATCGCCGCGCTGCAGGTGGGGTTCGAGGAGATCCTGGAGCAGGAGGGTCTCGCCGCTGTGGGGCGAGGTCACGCGCGGCCGGACGAGGGCCGGCGCCGCGCTCATGGCTCGGGCTCGATCGAGAAGGTGAGCGGATACTTGCGGGCCCGCGAGAGGGAGCGGCACTGGTCGACGTGGAACTCCGCCGCCTCGAGCGGCTCGGTGACGACGTGGGCGACGCCGCGGGTGTGGGCCTCCCACATCACCTTGATGGAGCGGATCACGTTCAGGTGGAAGATCTCCGTCAGCACGCGGACGACGAAGTCCATGGGCGTGATGTCGTCGTTGTGGATCAGGACCCGGTAGAGCGGGGCGAGCTTCGTCTCCGAACCCGCGACCGGCTCCGTGACGGTTTGGGTTCCCATGGAAGTAATTCTACGATCCAACGTCGTTGGAATGGTAGCAGTTCGATCAGGACCGGGGCGGGAGGAGGCCGAAGAGGCGGCGGACGCGGGGGCTGGTCAGCACGCGGTACTGCCACACCAGCAGGCCGAACGAAAGCACGCTCATGACCAGCGAGACCTCGCGGCTCCACTTCTGGGTCTGACTTCCGAACATCGTGATCGGGGGTCCCGAGCCGCCGCAGAGGAGCGCGGCGACCGCCACCGCGAACCCGATCATGCCGAGCCAGAGGATCACCAGCTGGAAGGTCCTCCAGCCGCGGCTCAGACGGAGGATGCCGAAGCCCGCGGGGATCTGCAGGACGCCGAAGTTGAGGTTCAGGACGCTCTTGGTGAGATCGACGATCATCGTGAGCAGGGTGCCGATCCCGAACAGGATCGCGAGGATCGCGGCCGCGCGAAGCGGGGGCGGGAGGGCCGGGCGTTCGGGCTCGTCCACCATGAAAGTATACGACGACGCAGAGGCCCGATCTTGACAGAAGTTCGGTCGGAGTCGAGACTGTTTCCCCATGCGCCAGTCCCGCCGGATGGAGGAGGTCCAGACCCCGATCATCCCGATCGTGGGCGATCTGGTCCGCAGCATGCCGGGGACGATCTCGCTGGGGCAGGGGATGGTCGCCTACGGGCCGCCGAAGGAGGCAATCGAGGCGATCGCCGGGGTCACGGACGACTCCCGGACCCACCAGTACGGCGCGGTCGAGGGGACCTCGGCGCTCCGCACGGCGCTCGCGGCGAAGCTGAAGGCGGAGAACGGCATCGCCGTCGGCGACGCAAGCCGCGTCGTCGTCACCGCGGGCGGCAACATGGCGTTCTTCAACGCCGTCCTCGCCGTGGCGGACGTGGGGGACGAGATCCTCCTCCAGACGCCCTACTACTTCAATCACGAGATGGCCGTCGGCATGGCCGGCTGCCGGGCGCTGCTCGTCGGGACCGACGACGCCTACCAGCTGCGGGTCGACGCCATCGAGAAGGCGATCACGCCGCGGACCCGCGCGGTGGTGACCGTGTCGCCGAACAACCCCACGGGCGCGGTCTACCCCGAGGCCGCGCTGCGGCAGGTGAACGAGCTGTGCCGCGCGCGGGGGATCTGGCACATCCACGACGAGGCCTACGAGTATTTCACCTACGGCGGCCTTCGGCCCTTCTCCCCGGGATCGATTCCCGGCGCCGCCGCCCACACGATCTCGCTCTACTCCTTCTCGAAGGCCTACGGCTTCGCGGGGTGGCGCATCGGCTACATGCTGATCCCGGTCTCGCTCGAAGAGGCGGTCCGGAAGATCCAGGACACGATCCTCATCTGCCCGACCATGATCGCGCAGTCGGCAGCGCTCGGCGCCCTCAAGGCCGGCGCGTCGTACTGCACGTCGAAAGTCCGCGGCATGGCGGAGGTGCGCGAAGTCGCCCGGAAGGCCTTCGTCGACGTCGCCTCCTTCTGCGTCGCGCCGATGACCGACGGCGCCTTCTACTTCTTCCTGAGGATCGACACGCCGCTCGCTCCCCTCGCGCTGGTCGAGCGCCTGGTGAAGGAGTTCAAGGTCGCCGCGATCCCCGGGACGGCCTTCGGCATCGACCGCGGCTGCTCGCTCCGCGTCGCCTTCGGCGCGCTCGAGACGGCGACGGCATCCGAGGGCATCGGCCGCCTGGTCCGCGGGCTCAAGTCGATCGTGAAGGGATAGCCATGTACGTCGCCGGAGTGCAGCTCGACATCGCCTGGGAGGACAAGCCCGCGAACCACGGCAAGGTCCGCGCGCTGGTCGCCGCCGCGAAGCTTCCCAAGGGCGCGCTCGTGGCGCTGCCCGAGATGTTCGCCACGGGCTTCTCGATGAACGTCGCGGAGATCGCCCAGTCGGAGAAGCGGGAGACCGAAGCATTTCTCGCGGGACTGGCGAAGGAGGAGGGGATCTTCGTCTGCGGCGGCGTCGTGGTGCGGGGCGCCGACGGGCGCGGGCTCAACCAGTCGGTCACCTTCGCCCCGGACGGTGCTCTGATCGCCCGCTATTCGAAGATTCATCCCTTTTCCTACGGAGGCGAGACGCTGCAGTATTCCGCGGGGACGAAGGTGATCGGCTACGCGGCGGGGGGGATCGACATCGCTCCCTTCGTCTGCTACGACCTGCGCTTCCCCGAGATCTTTCGCCACGCGGTGAAGAGGGGGGCGCAGCTCTATACGGTCATCGCGAACTGGCCCGAGCCGCGCGAGGCGCACTGGCTGGCGCTCCTCAAGGCGCGCGCGATCGAGAACCAGGCCTTCGTGCTGGGCGTCAACCGCTGCGGCCGCGATCCGAAGCTCGCCTACTCGGGCCGCGGCCAGCTGCTCGACCCGCGCGGCAACGTGCTCGCGGAGGGGGGGAACAAGGAGGGGGTTTTCGGCGCCGAGATCGACCTGGCCTCCTTGCAGGCTTACCGCAAGGAGTTCCCGGCCCTCCAGGACATGAAGTTCACTTCTGCCGAGTGAGGACGATCAGGTAGTGGGCCGAGCCGGGATTGGCGGTGAACGCGGCGGGCCGCTTCATGTCCTTCCCGCCCCCGCCGGCGCTGCACCAGATCAGCTTGTCGCCTTCGATCTTGATGATGCCCGGAAAGGTCTTGTTCCGATAGCCGCCGGTCGTGCCCGTGGCGTCGATGCTCTTCCCGCCGTCCGAGAGCGTGAAGGTCGCCTCGCCGATCGCGACGCCCGAGGCCTTCCGCCCGACCAGGCCGTTGTCCTTGAAGGTGAACTCCACCTTCTCCCCGCCCTTGCCGTCGCCGCTGCCTTCCGTGTAGCGCTCGCCCTTCCAGGTGCCCTGGAGGTCCTTGGCGGCAAGATCGTCGAGCGCGACGCTCAGGAGCAGGGCCAGCAGCATCCCTCGATCATCCTCCGCGCAAGACGCCCCCAAGGGGGAGGTCTCCAAGAAATACGTCTTCGACCAGAGCAGGATCTTCCCCGGCACGACGCGCGAGTATTCGATCTACATTCCTCGGCAGTACGACGGGGAGAAGCCCGCCTGCGTCTACGTGGGCCAGGACGGCGGCGGCTTCAACGCCCCGGCGGCCTTCGACAGGCTGATCGCCGCGAAGGAGATGCCGGTCACGATCGGGATCTTCATCAACCACGGCAAGGTGAAGGCGCTGACCGACCAGGCCCTGGACCGCTACAACCGCAGCTACGAGTACGACGGGCTGGGCGACAACTACGCCCGCTTCCTCCTGGACGAGGTCTTCCCGGACGTCGAGAAGAGGACCGCCTCCGACGGCCGCGCGATCCGTCTCTCCAAGGACGGCAACGACCGCTGCATCGGCGGCGCGAGCAGCGGCGCGATCTGCGCCTTCACGGCCGCCTGGGAGCGGCCCGACGCCTTCCGCCGCGTCTTCAGCGCGATCGGCACCTACGTCGGCCTCCGGGGAGGCAACGACTACCCCATGCTGATCCGGAAGGTCGAGCCCAGGCCGCTCCGCGTCTTCCTGCAGGACGGGAGCAAGGACCTCAACATCTACGGCGGCGACTGGTGGATGGCCAACCAGGAGATGGAGCGCTCGCTCGTGTTCGCCGGCTACGAGGTGAATCACGTCTGGGGCGAGGACGGCCACAGCGGCAAGCAGGGCACCGAGATCTTCCCCGAGGCGATGAAGTGGCTCTGGAAGGACTGGCCGGCGCCGCCCAAGGCGGGCGCGGGCTCGCAACAGATGAGGGAAGTCCTGCTGCCCGGCGAGGACTGGAAGCTCGTCGCCGAGGGCTACAAGTTCACCGAGGGCCCCGCGGTCAACGAGAAGGGCGAGGTCTTCTACAACGACGTGCCGAACAGCAAGACCTACAGGATCGGCCTCGACGGGAAGATCACGACCTTCCTCGAGGACTCGAAGAAGGGCGACGGCCAGGCCTTCGGCCCCGACGGCCGCCTCTACGCGGTCGCGGGCGGCGCCGAGCAGATCGTGGCCTACGACGCGGAAGGCAAGGCGACGGTCATCGCCGACGGTTTCCGCGGCAACGACATGGTCGTGCTCCACAACGGCGGCATCTACGTGACGAACCCCGGCTGGAACGGCACGGATCCCAGCAAGGTCTACTACATCAGCCCCAAGAGCGAGAAGAAGGTCGTGGACACGGGGCTGCGCTTCTCGAACGGGATCGCGGTCTCTCCCGACCAGTCGCTGCTTTATGTGGACGACAGCCGCACGCACTGGGTCTACAGCTACCAGATCCAGCCCGACGGCTCGCTGCTGCACAAGCAGAAGTACTATCACCTCCACGTGCCCGATACGGCCGACGACAGCGGCGCGGACGGCATGCGGACCGACAAGGACGGCCGCCTCTACGTGGCGACGCGGATGGGCATCCAGTTCTGCGACCAGGCGGGCCGCGTGAACGGCATCATCCCCACGCCGAACGGCAAGGTGGCGAACTTCTGCTTCGGCGGCCCGAACTTCGACACGATCTACGCGGCCTGCGGCGACAAGGTCTACATGCGGAAGCTCAAGGTGAAGGGCTCGAACGCCTACCAGGCGCCGACCAAGCCCAAGCCGCCCAATCTGTAAGGCTACCATTCCAACGTCGTTGGAATGGTAGCAGTTAGTCGGGCAGCTTGTTGATCGTGAGGGAAACCTCGTTCTGCACCTTGGCGCCGTCGGCGCCGCGGAGCGAGTACTTGATCAGCAGGTTGGTCACGGGGCGGAAGCCCTCGATCTCGAGCGAAACCGTCTTCCCGTCGTCGTGCAGCTTCGCCGCCGTGATCGCCACCTTCTGGCGGCCCCGCTTCGTGTGATCGGTCGCGTTGAACTCCGGCGAGCCGTAGTCCGGGGTCGACACGACGTGGAACCACTGGGCCGAGTAGCTGTCCGCGTCGGACGCGACCTCCTTGTCCAGCGCGTCGGTGAACTCGAGGTCGATGCCGGTCTTGCGGACTTTCAGGGCCAGGGGCAGATGGGCGGGCTTGCCGGTGTAGCGCACCCGCTGGAGGCAGCCGTCTTTCACGCCCGTCGTCTGCCAGCCGCGCAGCCCCGCGGCGTAGAGCTGGCCGTCGACGGGATTGAACTGCGCGCGCATGATGCCGCTCGCGAAGGTGAAGGGGAAGCGGACCACGCCGCCCTGCGAGCGCTCGCGGTCCATCAGCATCAGCAGCAGGCGGCTCTGGCCGTAGGAGGTGTGGACCAGGCGTCCCTTCAGCGGTCCCCAGCGGTCGTCGGTCACCCAGACCTGGCCGCCCGACGAGTTGTCGACGTCCATCGGGAGCCAGGTGATCGGCGGCTCGCGGTGCATCGTCTTCGTCTCGGGATGGTGGTCGAGGATGAAGCCGTAAAAGCCGCCCTTCTTCACCCGGACGACCGGGCATTCCGCCATGTAGTTGCCCTGCTGGTCGGTGGCGGTGACGAAGCCGTCGGGGCCGACGCAGAGTCCCATCGGCGCGCGGAAGCCGAGGGCGAAGATCTCGAGCTTCGAGCCGTCCTTCGAGACCTTGAGGATGCAGCCGTTGTGCGGCGTCGCGCCGCCGTAGCCCATCGTGCCGGCCTTCGCGTAGTAAAAATCCCCCTCGGGGCCGACCTGCAGGTCCATCGCGTACTCGCCGTAGCTCGGGCCGAGCATGCAGTCGTTGTTGAAGTTCTCGTAGAAGTCCGCCTCGCCGTCGCCGTTCAGGTCGTGGAGCCGCGTGATCTGGTCTCGGCCCAGCGCGTAGATCTTCCCCTCCACCACGCGCAGCCCCATCGGCTGATAGAGGCCCGCGGCGAAGCGCTTCCAGGTCAGCTTCTCGAGCTTCGCATCGATGCCTGACACGATCCAGACGTCGCCGTCGAGCGTGGCGACCGCCGCGCGGCCGTCGGGGAAGAAGTCGAGCGCGGCGATGCGCATGTACGAGTCCCAGGGATTTTCGTAGGGGACCGTGAGCGTGTCGAGCTGGTAGGCGCCGGGCTCCTTGCCGACGACGCCCTGGGTCACGACGGTCTCGGTCCACTTCGCGGGGCCGCCCTTCGTAAGCGCGTCGAGATCTTCCGGCGGGGCGACCTCCGCCTTGGGGATCGAGATCTTGAAGGTGCCGGGCCGGGTGACCTCGAGCTCGACCCGGTCGTCGCGCTTGCGGAGCGCCGCCCCTTCGCCGATCAGGCCCGGCTCGAGGCCCGCAGGGCCGAGCAGGACGCTGAGGGGGGCGGCGACGTTCTGCACCCGGATCGTCCGCGTGAAGGATCCGTTCTCGAAGCCGTGGAGCTCGAGGACCTCCGCCGCGCCGACGGTATAGGAGAGGACCGCCTTCTTGCCGTGGGTGTAGAGTCCCTTCCAGTGGCCGCGCTCGCGGGGCAGGGGTCCGTAGGGCAGCGGCCGCGGATCCTTGGGGTCGCCCCAGCCGGGCTGGGCCGCATTCTTGAACGCGAGCTTGCCTGCGACATTCGGAAGTCCCGCGATGCCGTCCTTCTCGAGGGGCCAGGTGACGAAGGGCCCGGTCCACGCGGCCGCGACCCGCAGCAGGTGGGGGTCGAAGCAGACCGTGGCGTCG
>JACQFK010000355.1 GCA_016200125.1 Planctomycetota bacterium | reverse complement strand
GCAGCGTCAGGCTCATGTCGCCCACCTCGTCCAGCAGCAGCGTGCCGCCGGACGCCAGCTCGAAGAGGCCGGGCTTGTCCGTCGTCGCCGTGCTGTGGGCCCCGCGGGCGTAGCCGAAGAGCTCCGATTCCAGGAGCGCCTCGGGCACGGCGGCGCAGTTGATGGCAAGGTAGGGCTTGGGCGCCCGGTCGCTGTGGCTGTGGATCGAGCGCGCGACCAGCTCCTTGCCCGTGCCGCTCTCGCCCTGGATCAGCACGGTGCTCTTGCCCACGGCCACCCGGGCGATCGTCTTGTAGATCTCCGCCATGGCGCGGGAATAGCCGATCAGGTTGACCTGCGCGTTCGGGTCGGGATCGGCCGCGCGGGCGGAATCCACCTCGCCCTGCAGCTGCTCGATCGCCCGCTTGAGGGTCAGCTTGATCTCGTCGAACTTGAAGGGCTTGGAGATGTACTCGAAGGCCCCGGCCTTCATGGCGTCCACCGCCGTGTCGACGGAGCCGAAGCCGGTCATCATGATGACCTGGGTGCGGGGATGGACCCGCCGGAATTCCCGGAGGACGTCGAGCCCGCTCGTCTTCGCCATGCGGATGTCCGTCAGCACGATGTCGAACGCCTCCTTGCGGCTCCGGGCGAGGGCCTCCTCGCCGCTGTAGGCCTCGGTCACCTGGTACCCCCACTTGCCGAGGACCTCCTTCAGCATGAGGCAGTTTTCGCGGTCGTCCTCGACGAGGAGGATCCTGATGTCCTTCATCGATTCCCCGGCATCCCGTGGAGCTACCGGCGCCGCCCCCAGCCCCCAGTCGCCCCGTCCGGCCGCCGGGTCCGCCATTATCCCAAAAAGCGGTTCCAAATGCGCGCCGAACTTCCACTCCACCCGGGGACCCTACTTTCCCGACGAGCCCATGACCTGGTTAATCTGCTTCTTGAGCTCGAGGAACTTGTCCTTCATCCCGTACTTGTTGTTGTCGAACTTGCCGTCGTTGTTGCGCTCGAGGTTCTCCAGGCCGACCTTCGCCAGCTTGAGGTCCGATTCGGCGCCGCGGTCGAAGAGCACCTGGAGCACCATGTACTTCGACTGCCACCAGGGCTCCGAATCCTGCTGGACGACGCGCAGGACGTTGCTGAACACCGTCGAGGCGTTGTCGAACTGGAACTTGAGCTTCGAGTCGCTCTTGCCCAGCTGGTGGTAGACGTAGCCCTCCTCGACGTAGACGCCCAGCAGCTCGCGGTGCTGGCCCAGCACCACGCCGTCGAGCATGCCCTGGGGCGTGACCGCCTTGTAGTACTTCATGATGCTCTCGTACTGGTCCTTCGCCTTGCCCCAGCCCTCGGCGTCCTGCGCGATGAAGCTGTAGCAGCGCGCCAGGCGCGTCATGAGGACGATGCGGTCGCGGTCCGGCAGCTTGCCGACCTTGCCCTCGGTCAGCAGCGCGTGGACGAAGGCGGCGTCCAGGAAGTACTGCCGCTCGGTGAGCTGGCGGCCCTTGAGGTCCAGGAAGGAAATGATGTTCTCGTCGAGGCCGTTGATCTGCTTGCCGATCATGTAGAGCGTCTCGGCCACCGAGAGCACGTCACCCATCGTGATCTTCATGCCGATCGCCGGCGCCAGGTTGAGCCACTTGGCGTAGTAGCGGCTGATCTTGCGTAGGTTGTCGTTGATCTTCGCGGGATCGGCCTTCGCCTTGATCATCTCGCCCGTCTGCTCGTCGAGCTTGATCGCCACCGACTTGCAGGCGCGGGCGATGGCCGGGACGTCGGGGTACTTGTCGAAGAGGAGTTCGAGGACCTTGACCGCGTCGTCGAGCTGCTTCAGGCCGATGTAGGCCTGGATCTGCGTCGCCCAGATCTTCGCGATGCGCTCGTCGTCGGCCGGGATGTCCTTGGCCACCTTGGCCAGGAACTCCAGCGCCTCCTTGGTCTTGCCCACCGCCTCGTGCATGTAGATGTACGAGAGCTGCTGGTTGGCCACCTGGACGAGCGCCTGGCGCTTCTTGATCTGCTCCGGGGTGGTCGGGTCCTTGGTCCGGTCGGCCGCGCGGGCCAGCATCTTGGTGAGCGCCTCCTCGGCGTTCCGGAGCTCGTCCTTGACGTCCTTCTGGACGGCGGGGTCCTTCGAGCCCTTCTCCCACTTCTTGGAGGCGTCGGCGTAGTAGCAGTAGCCCTGGCGCACCAGGGCCGCCTCGTAGGCCTCCGCATCCTCGCTCACCTGGCGGTAGAGCTCCGCCGCGCCCTTCAGGTCGCCCGTGTTCTCCAGCTTCTCCGCCTGGACGAACTTGATGTTGCGCGTCGAGGGATCCTTGGGCCAGGTCGCCGCCAGGTAGGAGAGGAACTTCTCCTTCTGGTCGTCGTCGCGCTTGTCCCCCGAGAGGTCGAACTCGGTGCTGTAGCAGCGCACCGCCTCGAAGCAGGCCTTCGCGGCGTTGGCGTCCTTGGGGAAGAGCGTGAAGACCTTCTCGTAGGCGATCGCCGCCTCGTAGTTGCGCTTGAGCGCCTTGAAGCATTCCCCCATCTGGAAGTAGGCCGAGGGGAGGTACTTCTGCTTCTCCGCCTCGGTTGACGCCGATTCGATGCAGCGCCGGTAGTCGCGCAGGGCGTCGCGGAACTGGTCGCGGCCGTAGGACAGCTCAGCCGCCTGCAGCATCTGCTCGGGGGAGAACTTGATCGAGCCGCCGCCTTCGCCCCAGCGCTTCATCTTCTCGCGGGCGATGTAGCCCCAGCGGCCGTTGGGGTCCTTTCCCAGAACCTCGTTGGCGATCGCCATGGCCCCGGCGGAGTCCTTCATCTTGAAGAGGATGTCGGCCTTCTCCAGCTTCATCGCCGGCCCGGCCCACTCCTTCTCCAGCGTCTTGTCGTCCTTGAGCGTCTGATCGACGAAGTTCTTCGCCTCGTTGAGCTTGCCCGCCCGCTGGAGCATTTGCGCCAGCGCAATGTAGGCCCCGTAGATGATCTTGTTGTGGTAGTCGTTGGGCTTGATCTTCGCCTCCGCCAGCCGCTTCCGCAGCGCGAAGGTCGCCCGCAGCTTGGACTCGGCCTGCTTGTACTCGCCCAGCTCGGTCAGGCACTTGCCCCCCTCGAGCATGGCCTCGAAGGCGATCGGACGGTCGCCGTAGTCGAACTCGAAGTCGATCAGCAGAGTGTTGGCCTGCTGCAGCATCTTCTTCTTCGACACGTCGTCCACGCCCGTGATCTTGGCGTGGTCGATGAGCACGCGGGGGAGCTCCAGCCGCGCGTCCATGAGAGCGTCCATCACGCGGTCCGACTGCTTCTCCTTCTTCAGCTTGTCGATGGTGTCCTGGTAGTACTTGCCGGCGTCGGCGTAGGCCTGGATGGCCATCTTCTGCAGCTCGGCGTGCTTGCTCGCGTCGGACTCGATCTCCAGCGCGTCGATCGCCAGGCGGCCCTTGCGGGCCTGCACCCAGCCGATGCTCGTCTGGGCCTCGAGCGCCATGGGATGGTTGGGGTTCTCGTCGAGGAACTTCTTCAGGAAGCCCGCGGCGTCCGCCAGGCCCTGGGTGGCCTTGGGGAACTCCGTCTCGCGGTCCACCTTGCCGAGCTGGATCTCCGCCCGGATGTAGTTGACCATCGAGCGCGAGGCGCCCTTCTCGAGGCGGTCGCAGATCTCCTCCGCCAGGTCGAACCAGCCCCGCTGGGCGAGGACGCGCGCGAGCTCGGAGTCGTCGCGGTCCTGGGCCTGCGCGAGAAGGGGGAACAGCAGCGCCGCCGCGAGGGCGGGCACGATCGAGAGCTTCGCCGCCATGCGATTGCTCCGGGAAATGGAGAATCCGGCCCGAAGGCCGGAATCGGACCCCTCAGCACTTCGACACGCAGGCCCGGTGCCGGCTCCGGGAGCCGGCACCGGACGCTGCTTGATCGGTTACTTGGGTTTGTTGCCTCCGCCCGTTCCGCCGAACACGTTGGCGTACCGGTAGTACACTTCCAGGGTCAGGGCGTTGATCGCGACCGCGTACACCCGGCCGCCCTCGGCGCCCCAGCGCTCCTGGTCGGGATCCCACGAGCCGTTCCGGCAGCCGTCCTTCGCCGTCTTCTGGTTCGGGACCAGCGCGTTCTTCATCGGCTCGTTCCACTTCTTCCACATCGGGCCTTCGGGGCCGTCATACTGGAAGAGCGCCAGCGAGGAGTAGTACCAGTAGTAGAAGTCGATCTTGTTCGTCTTCCACTCCGGCAGGTCCGCCACCAGCAGGTTCACCGCGCCCAGCGCGGGCTCGCTCTTCCGCTTCTGCATGAAGATGCGGGACATGACCGCCACCGCCGACATCGACGCGTGATGGTCGAACTGCTCGTTCTTTCCGGGCACGTACACCTTGCCGGTCGACCGGGCGTTGTAGCCCACCTGGTAGTAGCCGTTCTGCTCGGTCGCCTCGTTGAACCAGTTCAGCGCGCCTTCGTAGGCCGACTTCGGGAAGGAGAGCTCCGAGAGCTCCGCCGACTTCAGCGCCATGACCGCCCAGCCCGACACCGACGAATCGTTGTCGCCGCACTTGGCGGAGTAGCGCCAGCCCTTGCCGGGGTTCTGGGCCGCCACGCAGAAGTCGATGCCCTTCTGCGCGGGCTCCTTGAGGGGCTGCGAGGCCGTCATTCCGTAGGCCTCCGAGAGGCAGAGCGCCGCGGTCGTGTGGTTGTACATGTACTTCATGCCGCGCTCGCCGAGGCAGCCTTCCGGATCCTGGTGGGAGAGGAGCCACTGGAGGCCCTTCTTCACCACTTCGCCGAACTTGAGCACGCGGCCCGGGTTCGCCGGGTCGGGATACTCGTCCTTCGACAGCTGCGAGTAGCCGGCGCCCAGGAACGCCAGGAGGCTGATCGCCGTGAGGCCGGTGTCGTAGTCGCGCTCGCCGGGGCCGCCGCAGGCGCCGCCGACGCACTGGTTCTTGAAGGACTCCGCGCCCCAGCCGCCGTCCGGGCCCTGGTGACGCGCCAGCCACTTGAGGGCCGCGAGCACGGCGCTTTCCGTCGCGCGGGTGCCGCCGCCGCGGGCCACGAGGTTCTCGCGTCCGCCGAAGCGGCCGCCGTACCGGCCGCCGCCGCCGCCGCCGACGCCGACCCCCATCGTGTCATACACGCCGGGGTTCTTGCCGGCCTGGCGGCCGCGGAAGCCGCCGGCCTCGCCCTTGATGTACGAGAGGAAGTCCTTCGAGTCGCCCTTCATCTGGTGGTAGTCTTCGTTGTCCGCCGACTCGTTGTGGTCCGACTCCTTCGCCTCGGGGAAGAAGATCGCCGGCTCGTCG